>NZ_CAKASO010000010.1:0-117709 GCF_916862475.1 Nocardioides sp. Leaf374 | reverse complement strand
AGCGCGACGTGGACGCCCGCGCCCGGCTCGAGCACCGGTGCCGTGGCGGGCGACGCGGCCGCGACGACCGTGGTGGTGGCGACGCCGGCGTCGGGGTGCGCCCCGGCGCCCGGGGCCGGCTCCGGCAGCGACGTCCCACCCGGCGCGGGGACCTCCCACACGTCGAGCTCGTAGGCACTGCCGACCGGCACCCCGGACGTCCGCACGGCGAAGACCGCGACCCTGAGCTCGCCCCGGGCCGGGCAGCCGCGGGCCTCGACCGACCAGGCGACGTCGGTGGACAGGGGCATCCGCGCCGCGCGGGTCAGCGGCGAGCGGTCGGAGCGCCCGCAGGGCACGAAGCCGCCACCGTCGGCGCGGGGGTAGCCCAGGAGCACGGTCAGCCGACCGGGCCCCGGGGCGCCCGTGCCTGCGGTAGCGCCCTGGCCACCCTGGCCGCCCGGCCCGTGGGTGACGGTGGCCCCCACCACCACGGTCGAGCCGGGCAGGGCGCGGCGCACGGAGTAGATGTTCTGCGAGGTCGGCTCCACCGTGCGGTCGCGGTAGCGCCCGGTCGTGAGCACCGGTGGCCGCTCGGCACCGGTGGCCCCGTCGACCGGGCGGAGCCCCTCGTCGCCGACCGACTCTCGCGCGGTGAGCGGGCGGCCCGCCGCGGAGCCAGTCGACCACGCGGTCGCCGCGACGGGGCTCAACAGGGCGACCACCACGGCGGTGAGCGCGACGGCGACCGCAGCAGCAGCGGCGAGGCGGGGCGCACCACGACGCGGGGCACCGGTGCGACGAGCCGTGCCGCGCCGGGCGGCGACGGGGTCACCGGGGTCACCGGGAGGCCACGGAGTCATGCTCCCCCTCCCGGTCGACCGGCCTGACCCTCCGAGGCTGTCACCGCACCCACTCGCGCGCGACCGCTCCTCCACAGGTACCGCTCCTCCACGGGCACCGGGTGGGCGGGCCCGTCAGGCGCGCCCGCGGACGGTTTGCGTGGTTGCGGCGGTCCTCGACGGGCGGCGACGGCGCGAACCACGCAAAGCCACACCCGGCAGCTCATCCGGTCCACGCAATGGCGCGATCCACGACCCAGCACCACCCGGCCGCAGCCGGCACCGCCCCCGCTCCACGCGATGGCGCGATCCACGACCCAGCACCACGCGACGACACCCGGCAGCCCATCCGGTCCACGCAATCGCGTGATCCACGACCCCGCACCCCCGGGCCACACCGCAGGCCGCCCCGCCGGGCCACACCGCCGGCCGCCCCGCCGGGCCGCACCGCCGGCCGCACCCGGCGTCGGCGGACGCTCGTAGGGTGGCGCCATGAGCGAGGCAACCCAGGCAGCGGCGCAGGCAGGCATCAGGATCGGGGCCCACGTCGACCAGGTCGACCCGATCACCGAGGCCCAGGAGCGGGGCGCGCCGCTGGTGCAGCTCTTCCTCGGCGACCCGCAGAGCTACAAGGGCCCGGTGGTGGCCTACGCCGGCGGCGCGGCCGGGCTGCGCGACGCCGCCGAGGCCGCGGGGGTGGCCCTCTACGTCCACGCCCCCTACGTCATCAACGTGGCCACGACCAACAACCGCATCCGCATCCCGAGCCGCAAGCTGCTCCAGCAGCACGTCGACGCCGCCGCGGAGATCGGCGCCCAGGGGCTCGTCGTGCACGGCGGCCACGTCGGCAAGGCCGACGACCCGGAGAAGGGCTTCGACAACTGGCGCAAGGCCGTCGAGGCCACCGACCTCAAGGTCCCGCTGCTGATCGAGAACACCGCCGGCGGCGACAACGCCATGACCCGCCACCTCGAGCGCATCAGCCGGGTCTGGGACGCGATCTCCGGCGCCGAGCAGGCCGACCGCGTCGGCTTCTGCCTCGACACCTGCCACGCCCACGCCGGCGGCAACGCGCTGGAGAGCGTCGTCGCCGACGTCCTCGCGATCACCGGGCGCATCGACCTCGTGCACTGCAACGACAGCCGCGACGACTTCGACTCCGGCGCCGACCGCCACGCCAACTTCGGCGCCGGACGCATCGACCCCGACCTCCTCGCCGCGGTGGTCCGCGACGCCGGCGCCCCGGTCGTCTGCGAGACCCCCGGCCCCGCCGAGGCCCACGTCGCCGACTTCGCCTGGCTGCGCGCGCGGCTCTGACGTACGCCGGCCCCCGTCCCGCCGCCGCCCGCACGACCGGGCCCGCACCCATGGCCCGCACCCACGGCCCGCGCCCACCGCCCGCACCACCGCCCGCACCACCGCCCGCACCACGACCCTCGCACCACGACCCCCACCACGACCCCCACCACGACCCCCACCACGACCCGCACCACGACGGGCGCCCCGTGGCCCGCACCACGGGCCACGGGGAGCCCCCGGAGGGGTGCCGGGACCGGCCGGCGAGGACCGGTAGCCTCGCAGCCGTGCCCCGTGACAAGACCGCCAGCGCCCTGAGCGTGCGCCCGATCTCCGACGCGGAGCACTTGGCCTTCCTGGCCACGCAGCGCTCCGCGAGCTTCCTGCAGACCCCCGCGTGGGGCCGGGTGAAGGCGGAGTGGCGCCGCGAGTCGATCGGCTTCTTCGAGCCCGGCGGCGCCGCCCCCGTCGGCGCCGCGCTCGTGCTCTACCGCCAGCTGCCCAAGCTCAGGCGCTACCTCGCCTACCTGCCCGAGGGTCCCGTGATCGACTGGGCCGGCGACGACCTGCGCGCCTGGCTCGACCCGCTCACCGAGCACCTGCGCGGCCAGGGCGCCTTCGGTGTGCGCATGGGCCCGCCCGTGGTCTGCCGCCGGTGGAGCGCCGCCCAGGTCAAGGCCGGCATCGCCGACGACGGCGTGCGCACCCTGGGCCAGGTCGCGCCCTCCGAGCGCGACCACACCGGCGCGCGCGTGGTCTCGCAACTGCGCGAGCTGGGCTGGTTGCCGCAGCAGGTCGAGGGCGGCTTCGCCGCCGGTCAGCCGCAGTACGTCTTCCAGGTGCCGCTGCGCACGGCCGACGGCAGCCCCCGCAGCGAGGACGACGTGCTCAAGGGCATGAACCAGCTGTGGCGGCGCAACATCAAGAAGGCCGCCAAGGAGGGCGTGGTGGTCACCGCCACCACCGGCGCGGCCGAGGCCCTGGCCGAGCTCGAGGCCTTCCACGCCCTCTACGTCCACACCGCGGAGCGCGACCACTTCACCCCGCGACCCCTGTCCTACTTCCGCACCATGGTCGAGGCCCTCGCCGCCGAGGACCCCGACCGGATCAAGCTCTTCCTGGCGCGCCACGAGGGCGACCTGGTGGCCGCGACCATCGCGATCCGTGTCGGCGCCCACAGCTGGTACTCCTACGGCGCCTCCTCCACGGAGAAGCGCGAGGTGCGCGGCTCCAACGCCGCCCAGTGGGCGATGGTGCAGGACGCCCTGGCCGCCGGCGCCGACGTCTACGACCTGCGCGGCATCACCGACACCCTCGACAGCGACGACTCCCACGTCGGGCTGATCCAGTTCAAGGTCGGCACCGGCGGCGAGGCCGTCGAGTACGCAGGCGAGTGGGACCTGCCGCTGAGCACGGTCCTCTACAAGGCCTTCGACCTCTACATGAAGCGGCGCTGACGACATGAGCCTCACCCTGACCGTCGACGGCGAGCGCTGGCGCCAGCACCTGCTCGCCACCGCCGAGAAGCACCCCGGCCTGGTGCCGGTCTGCAAGGGCAACGGCTACGGCTTCACGCTGGGCCGCCTGGCCCGCAGGGCCCAGTGGCTCGACGAGCGCGGCCACGGCGTCGACACCATCGCCGTGGGCACCTACGACGAGCTGCCGCACCTGGCCAGCCGCTTCGACGGCGACCTCCTGGTGCTCACCCCGTGGCGGCCCTTCGAGTCGGCGCTGGAGGTCGACCCCGCGCTGTCGGGGCGCCTGGTGCACACCCTGAGCCGCCCCGAGGACGTGCGCGACCTGCTGGCGCGCCAGCCCGACGCCCGCTTCGTGCTGGAGCGCCTCACCAGCATGCAGCGCCACGGCCTGAGCGCACGCGACCTGTGGGCCGTCGCCGCCGAGCTGCGCTCCCACCCCCGGGCCCGGCTCGAGGGCATCGCCTTCCACCTGCCGCTGCAGCAGGGCTCCCACGTCGGCGAGGTGCACCGCCTCATGACCGACGTGGCGGGCGCCGAGCTGCCCGACACCCCCGGCGCGCGCACCATCTGGGTCAGCCACCTGACCGACGCCGAGCTGGCCGAGCTGCGCGCGGCGTACCCCGACTTCCGGCTGCGCCCGCGCATCGGCACGGCGCTGTGGCTGGGCGCGCGCGAGGCGATGCGGGTGACCTCGACCGTGCTGGACGTGCACCCGGTCAGCCGGGGCGACGCCTTCGGCTACCGCTCGCGCACCGTGCCCAAGGACGGCCACCTGCTCATCGTCTCCGGCGGCACCGCCCACGGCATCGGCCTGGAGGCGCCCACGGGCGACTCGAGCATCAAGGCCCGCGCCGGCGCCCTGGCGCGGGGCGGCCTCGACGCCGTCGGGTTCGTGCGCTCGCCCTTCTCCACCGACGGCAAGCAGCGACTCTTCGCCGAGCCCCCGCACATGCAGGCCTCGATGCTGTTCCTGCCCGGCGGCGCCCGCGTGCCGCAGGTGGGCGAGCTGATCGACGTGCGGGTGCGCTACACCACCACGTCGTTCGACCGCGTCGTCGTCTCCTGACCCGCCCCGCCGCCCGGCGGCAGGCCCGGCGCGGCTGAGCCCCCACCCAGGTCGGGCGCGGCCCGCACGGGGTCGCGCTCCGGGCGCAGCACGTCGCGCACGACGAGCGCGGTGAGGTAGAGCTCGCCGGCGACACGCACGACGATCGCGACCCAGTAGAAGCCGGCGTCGCCGCCGCCGCCCGGGGCGAGGTAGCCGCCGAGGTACCACCACACCGAGGCGAAGTAGAGGATCTCGGCGCCCTGCCAGACCACCTGGTCGCGCCAGCGCGGGCGGGCCAGCACCGCCAGCGGGAGCAGCCACAGGACGTACTGCGGCGAGTAGACCTTGTTGACCAGCAGGAAGCCGACCACGACGAGGAAACCGAGCTGGGCCAGCCGCGGGGTCTGCGGGGCGCGCAGCCCCAGCACCAGCACGCCCAGGCACCACGCGCCGAAGAACAGCCACGAGCCGACGTTGACGGTGTGAGCGGTGATGTCGGTGTCGAGCGCGTCGCGCGCCACCAGCCACAGCGAGCCCAGGTCGGGTCCGCGCTCGGAGTTGAAGCTCCAGAAGACCCGCCACTGCTCGGGTCCGGTGAGCAGGGCCGGCAGGTTGGCCACCAGCCACGCCGCCACCGCCACCGCGATGGTGACGGCGAGCTCGCGGTAGCGCCGCTGGCGCAGGCACACGACGAGCACCCCGCCGAGCAGGAAGAGCGGGTAGAGCTTGGCCGCCGTGCCGAGGCCGACCATGACGCCGGTGAGCACGGGCCGCTCGCGCGACCAGGCCCACACCGCGCCGGCGGTCAGGGCCACGGCGAGCAGGTCCCAGTTGATCAGCCCGGTCAGCAGCAGGGTCGGCGAGGCGGCCAGCATCGCGGCGTCCCAGGGGCGGCGCCGGTGGGTGCCGGCCACGAACCACGTCGTGAGCAGGGCCAGCGCGGCGAAGACCAGCGCGCTGACGACCATGAACCACCGGATCTCCTGGCTGACCTCGGGGTCGACGAAGAGCTGGTCGGTCGCGAGCGCCTGACGGGGCGCGAGGTCGGGCCACCCGACCACGGCCTGGGTGAGCAGGCTCGTGCCGTAGGCGAGGTAGGAGATCCCCACGGGGTACTCCATGACCTCGGGGAAGCGCTCGCGCACGGCCGGGTCGTCGGAGTAGGGCCAGGCCCGCTCCACCAGGCCGCGGCCGGTGTAGAGGTAGGGCAGGTCGGAGTAGCACATCTGGGCGTAGCCGGCCTGGTTGTCCTGCCAGGTCCGCTCGAAGCACCCGCTCTTCTGCACCATGCCCAGGGCGAAGCACACCGCGGTGAGCGCGAGCAGCACCCGCACCGGCGTCCACCACCGGTGGCGCCCGGCGTGCTCGCCCACCGGGCCGCCGAGGCCCTCGCTGAGCGCGCGGGCCACGGCGTCGTCGCGCGTGGGGTGGACGTGGCCGTCGAGGGGGCGCACGCCGGTGGCCCCGGCGTCGCCGGCGACCTCACCCACGCGGGGTCACCACGGCCAGAGCCAGCCGGTCGTCCAGGGTGACCGGGCCGCCATCACGGGAGTGGACGTCGCCGTCGTACGCCGCTCCGCGGGACCCGTGTCGGCCGCGGGCGAGGGACTCGCGCCCCGGCTCCCGCCCTGGGAGGGCGTCGGGCTGGGCGTCGGCTCCTCGGGCGGGGGCGGCGGCAGGATCGTCGGGTCGTCGGTCGGCTCGGTGGGCGTCGGCTCCTCGGTGGGCGTCGGCTCCTCGGTCGGGGTCGGCTCCTCCGTGGGCGTCGGCTGGGCCGAGGGGGTCCGGCTCGGCTGCGGCTGGGGCTGCGTGGGCGCCGGCTCGGGGGCCTCGGTGCTCGGCGGAACGTAGTCCTCCTGGCCGTCGGGGGCGTCGCCGTCGACGTAGACGGGGTCGGCCAGCTCCTCGACCTCGCGGCCCTCCATCAGCGGCTGCATCACCGCCAGCCAGGTGTCGGTGGGGTAGTCGGAGCCGAAGTACGACGGCAGCCAGCCGTCGAGCTGGTCGTCGCCGTCGCCGCGCACGTACATCACCGCGGTCGACAGCTGCGGGGTGAAGCCGACGAACCACGCCGAGGAGACCTCGTCGTCGTCGTTGGTCGCCGTGCCGGTCTTGCCCGCGGCCGGTCGGCCCAGGTTGCTCGCGGTGGCGCCCGTGCCCTCGAGCACGGTCTGCTCCATCGTGTAGGACACGTCGGCGGCGATGTCCTCGTCGAGCGCACGGCGGGTGGGGCCGTCCCACTCGTAGTCGTCGCCGGTGGGGCTGACGACCTTCTCGATCAGGTGCACGTCGGCCCGCTCGCCGCCGTTGGCGATGGTGGCGTAGGAGTTGGCCATGTTGATCGGGCTGATCCGCGCGCGACCGAGGGTGATGAGGGTGTCCTCGGGGCTCAGGTCGACGCTGGTGCGCGGGATGCCGGGGTACTCCTGGTCGGCCTCCGGCGGCGGCACGCCCATCTTCTCGGCCGTCTCGTAGATCTTGGCCGGGCCGTCGTCCATGCTCGCCGACATGTCGACGAACGCGGTGTTGATCGACTGCTCCATGGCGTAGACGCCGTCGACGCTCGAGCCGTAGTCGTTGCCGAGACCGTCGGGGCCCACACCCTCGTTGCGCACCTGCAGGCCGTCGGGGAACTCGTAGGGGGAGTTGCCCTCGAAGCTGTCGCGGATGGAGTAGCCCTGCTGGATCGCCGTCGCCAGGGCGAAGGGCTTGAAGGTCGAGCCGACCATGCCGCCCTCGACGGCCCAGTTCAGCTGCGACTGCAGGTAGTCCTGGCCGCCGTAGAAGCCGCGCAGCGCCCCCGTGCCGGGCTCGACGCTGGCCACCGCGATGTGCAGCTGCTCGTCGCCGAAGCCCTCGGGCTTGGCCGCGAGCACGCCGTCCTCGGCGGCCTTCATCGCCTGCGGGGTCAGCGTGGTGGTCACCTCGAGGCCCCCGCCGTCGATCTCCTCGTCGGAGTAGCCCAGCCGGCGCAGCTCGCTGCGCACGAGGGTCAGCACGTGGCCCTTCTGGCCGCCGTAGGTGCTCTCGGCGTCGATCTCGGGGAACGTGGGGAGCCGCTTGAGCGCCTTCTCGGCGGCGGCGGGCTCGACCATGTCGAGCTCGGCCATGCTCTCGAGCACGTAGTCGTAGCGGCCCTTGAGCTCCTGCCGGGCGTCGCGGCCGTTGTCGGGGTCGAGGTTGGTCGGGTTGTTGAGCACCGAGGCGAGCACCGCCGACTCGCGCAGGGTGAGGTCGCCGACGTCCTTGGTGAAGTAGGCCTGCGCCGCCGCCTGCACGCCGTAGGCGCCGCGACCGAAGTAGATGGTGTTGAGGTAGTTGGTGAGGATCTCGGTCTTGCTCTGCTGGCGCGCCACCTTCAGCGACAGGATCGCCTCCTTCACCTTGCGGGTGTAGGAGCGCTCCTGGGTGAGGTAGAGGACCTTGACGTACTGCTGGGTGATCGTCGAGGCGCCCTGGGTCGACTCGCCGGTGGCGTTGTTGAGGAACGCCCGCGCGATCCCCTTGGGGTCGATGCCGCTGTCGGTCCAGAAGGTGCGGTTCTCGGCGGCGACGACGGCGTCGCGCAGCTCCTGGGGGATCTCCTCGAAGGCGACCGGCACGCGGTTCTGGGTGGCGTAGCTGCCGATCTCCTCGGTGCCGCCGGCGTAGTAGACGAACGACGTCTGCGCCTCGAAGTCCTCGTTGGCGTCAGGGATGTCGGTGACGGTGTAGAGGTAGTAGAAGCCGCCGGCGGCCAGCAGCAGGCCCACGACCCCGAGGATCGAGAGCCACTTCACCGTCTTCAGCACGCGGCGCTTCAGGGCACCCTTCTGCTTCGGGGCCCGTGTCACGGGGGGCCCGTCGGCCCTGCGCTTGCCACTCACGTCGTCTCTCCCGGGGGTGCTCGAGGGTCGTCCCGGCCCGCAGCGCGCCGCGCGGCGCCCCCGGACCGTCCCTCAGGGTACGCACCCGGCCCGCGCCGGCACCGGCGTACGACGTGTCACGCGACACGGTGACCTGGATAGGTCCAGCGTTCGCGTTCGACGGATATATCGCTACGATAGGTCGCATGGCACGTCGTGGAGAGACCATCGAGCTGGCAGTCCTCGGGCTGCTGCACGAGGGACCCATGCACGGCTACGAGCTGCGCAAGCGGCTCAACCTCATGCTCGGGTGGGGGCGGGTGCTGTCCTACGGCTCGCTCTACCCCACGCTGAAGAAGATGCTCAAGGGCAGCCTCATCGAGGAGGTCGCGGCCACGCAGGCACCGGGCACCCCGGTCAGCCGCCGGCCGCGCATCGTCTACCAGGTCACCGACGCCGGCCACCGCGAGTTCGAGCGGCTGATGTCGGAGGTCGGTCCCACCGCCTGGGAGGACGACAACTTCGACATCCGGTTCGCCTTCTTCGGACGCACCGACATGGAGATCCGGCTGCGGGTGCTCGAGGGACGGCGCACCCGCCTGCAGGAGCGGCTGGACCGGGTCCAGGGCCAGCTCTCGATGACGCAGAAGGAGGTCGACCGCTACGCGGCCGAGCTCCAGCGACACGGGGTCGAGTCGGTCGAGCGCGAGGTGCGCTGGCTGTCCGACCTCATCGACGCGGAGCGGGTCGCCGACGACCTCGCCCGTCGTCCCGACCGCATGACCAGCACGACCACACCGCCCGCGAGCCCCGCGGCCGACCAGCAGAAGTAAGGAAGGAATCCGATGGGTTCGGTTCGAGTAGCCATCGTGGGAGTCGGCAACTGCGCCACCTCCCTCATCCAGGGTGTCGAGTACTACAAGGACGCCACCCCCGACACCACCGTGCCTGGTCTCATGCACGTGATGTTCGGCGACTACCACGTCAGCGACGTCGAGTTCGTGGCGGCGTTCGACGTCGACGACAAGAAGGTCGGCAAGGACCTCTCCGAGGCCATCAACGCCTCCGAGAACAACACGATCAAGATCGCCGACGTGCCGACCCTCGGTGTCGAGGTCCAGCGCGGCCCGACCCTCGACGGCCTCGGCAAGTACTACCGCCAGACCATCGAGGAGAGCGGCGCCGAGCCGGTCGACGTGGTCCAGGTCCTCAAGGACACCCAGGCCGACGTCATCGTGTCCTACCTCCCGGTGGGCTCGGAGGAGGCCGACAAGTTCTACGCCCAGTGCGCCATCGACGCCGGCGTGGCCTTCGTCAATGCCCTGCCCGTCTTCATCGCCTCCGACCCCGAGTGGGCCAAGAAGTTCGAGGACGCCGGCGTCCCGATCGTCGGCGACGACATCAAGAGCCAGGTCGGCGCCACCATCACCCACCGCGTGATGGCGAAGCTGTTCGAGGACCGCGGCGTCGCGCTGGACCGCACCTACCAGCTCAACGTCGGCGGCAACATGGACTTCAAGAACATGCTCGAGCGCGAGCGCCTGGAGTCCAAGAAGGTCTCCAAGACCCAGGCCGTCACCTCCAACCTGCACGGTGAGCTCGCGGACAAGATCCACGACCGCAACGTGCACATCGGCCCCTCGGACTACGTCCAGTGGCTCGACGACCGCAAGTGGGCCTACGTCCGCCTCGAGGGTCGCGCCTTCGGCGACGTCCCGCTCAACCTCGAGTACAAGCTCGAGGTCTGGGACTCCCCGAACTCGGCCGGCATCATCATCGACGCGCTGCGCGCGGCGAAGATCGCCAAGGACCGTGGCATCGGCGGCCCGATCATCTCGGCCTCGTCCTACCTGATGAAGTCCCCGCCGGTGCAGCTGCCCGACGACGAGGGCCGCCGTCGCGTGGAGGCCTTCATCCGCGGCGAGGAGTGACCTAGCAGCACCGGTCACCCAGCAGCACCCGGCAGCGCCGGTCCCCGCGAGGGGGCCGGCGCTGTCGTCGTACGTCGGCCGGACCGGGCCGGATCGGGCCGGATCGGGTCGGGTCAGGTCAGGTCAGGCCACGTCGACGACGACCACGGCGAGGTTGTCGTCGGCGCCGGCGGCCTCCACCGCGGCGACGACGGCGTCGGCGACCTCCTGCGGGTCCCCGCCACCGGCGAGCAGGTCGGCCAGCACCGCCGGTCCGACGCGACCGTGCACGCCGTCGGTGGTGAGCACCAGCCGGTCGCCGGGCCGCACGGCGTGCACGGCGAGGTCGGGCTCGGCGGGGCGGCCGCCCTCGAGCGCACGGTTGAGCTGCACCCGCCGCTCGTCGGAGCGGGCCTCCTCGGTGGTGAGGCGGCCCTCGTCGACGAGGGTCTGCACGACCGTGTGGTCGCGGGTCAGCCGGGTGAGCCGGCCCTCGCGCACCAGGTGGGCCCGCGAGTCGCCCACGTGGGCCACGACCAGCTGACCGGCGTGCAGCGCCAGCGCCGTCAGGGTGGTGGCGTCGCCGGGCGCGAGCGCCGCGGCGGCCCGGGCGAGCACCGTCTCGACGGCGCCCAGCGCCGCTGCCCCGTCGAGCCGACCGTCGAGGAGCCCGTCGAGCAGCCCGTCGCGCTCGGCGGCCGCGAGGGCGGCCACGGCGCGCTCGCCGCTGCCGCCCGCCGAGCCCACGCCGTCGGCGACGGCCACCAGCCGGGTGCCGACCAGGACGGCGTCCTCCTGGGTGGCCCGGCCGCCCTGCTCGAGACGGGCGGCGCAGCGCAGTTTCGGCCCGGGGAGCGCGGGGCCGCCGGGGCCGCCGCGGTCGGTGCTGCGGTCGGTGCTGCCGTCCGGGGTGGGGCGGGGGTCGTCGGTGCTCATCGGGGTCTCCTCGTCCGGCGCGTGGCCGAGCTCGTCGACGAGGGACGCCAGGAGGGCGCGGGCGCTGGCCGTGTCGGCGCTCAGCTGCCGGCCGTAGGAGACCAGCTCCGCCACGGCGGCGGCGGGCCCGAGCCCGGCCACCACGCGGATGCGGGCCAGCGGCATGCCGACCAGACGCAGCCGCGCGACCAGCCGGGCGCGGGGGAGCTGCTGCTCGGCGTACCAGCGGTAGCCGGTGTGGGGGTCGACCTCGGCCGGGTCCAGCAGGCCCGAGTCGTCGTAGAGCCGCAGCGCCTTGGGCGTGAGCCCGCTGGCGCGCGCGAAGTCGCCGATGCTCATCAGCCGCGGTGGGTCCGCGGTGCCGCTCCTGCCGGCCGGTCCGTCCACGCCGCCTCCTGGGTCCTCGTCACCGGTGGGGGATCCACCGGTGAGGAGACCGTGGGGCCTGCCGCAGGGTCAAGGTCAAGGGCCCCACGGCCCGGGCTCAGCGCTCGAGCTCGGCCTTGATCCGCTCGAGCGTCTGGCGCATGCCCTGCCGGAGCTCGCCGACGAAGGTCGGCACCCCGCCCATGGCCACGCCCACCAGCTTGTTGGACAGCGTCGAGATGCCGTCGGGCGCCTCGCGGCGCTGCACGATCCGCGTGCCACCGCCGTCGGTGGGCTCGAGGGTGAAGGACCAGATCGTGCGGTTCTCCGCCACCCGGAAGGCCACGCTGGTGTGGGGCTCGAAGCGCACGACCTTCGCGGTCGTCGGCCACACCAGCGCGCCGCGGTGGTTGACGTTGATCATGCGGCTGCCGAGCCTCACCGGCCCGCCGGGGATGAACGTGCGCAGCACCTGGGGGCTCCACTCGCGCATGCGGCGCAGGTCGGAGACCAGGGCCCAGGTCTGGGCGGGGGAGGTGGAGACCTCGATGGAGGCCTCCAGCTCGTCGGGGGCGGCTGTGGTGTCGGTCATGTCCGGACCGTACCGTCAGTACGCCGCCCGCGTCAGCGTGTCGACCACCATGCGAGGAGCTCCTCGCGCGCCACCTCGGGCTCGACCGGTCCGCGGTCCATGCGCCGCTCCAGCAGCCACCGGTAGGCCTCGCCGACCTCGCGGCCCGGCGGGAGGCCCAGCAGCTCCATGATCGCGTTGCCGTCGAGGTCGGGTCGCAGGGCGTCGAGCTCCTCGGCCTCGGCCAGGACGGCGATGCGCTCCTCGAGCTCGTCGTAGGTGCGCCGCAGCCGCTCGGCCTTGCGCCGGTTGCGGGTCGTGCAGTCGGCGCGGGTCAGCACGTGGAGGCGCTCGACCTGCTCGCCGGCGTCGCGCACGTAGCGGCGCACGGCGGAGTCGGTCCACTCCCCCGAGCCGTAGCCGTGGAAGCGCAGGTGCAGCTCGACCAGCCGGCTGACCGCCTCGATCTGGTCGTTGGAGAAGCGCAGCGCCTTCATCCGCTTGCGGGTCATCTTCGCGCCGACCACGTCGTGGTGGTGGAAGGTGACCGTGCCGTCGTCGAGGAACTTGCGGGTGCGGGGCTTGCCCACGTCGTGCATGAGCGCGGCGAAGCGCGACACGAAGTCGGGCCCGCCACCGAGCCGCTCCTCGAGGTCGATCGACTGCTCGAGCACCGTGAGGGTGTGCTCGTAGACGTCCTTGTGGCGGTGGTGCTCGTCGCGCTCCAGCGCCAGCGCCGGCAGCTCGGGCAGCACCTTCTCGGCCAGGCCGGTCTCGACCAGCAGGGTCAGCCCGAGGCGAGGGTGCGGGGCGCAGATGAGCTTGACCAGCTCGTCGCGCACGCGCTCGGCGGAGATGATCGAGATCCGGTCGGCCATCGCCGTCATCGCCGCGGTGACGCCCGGGTCCACGGTGAAGCCGAGCTGGGCGGCGAAGCGTGCGGCACGCAGCATGCGCAGCGGGTCGTCGGAGAAGGAGTCCTCCGGCGTGCCGGGTGTGCGCAGCACCCGGTGGGCCAGGTCGACGACGCCGCCGAAGGGGTCCTCGACCTCGCGGCCGGGCAGGCGCACGGCCATGGCGTTGACGGTGAAGTCGCGCCGGCCCAGGTCGCCGGCCAGCGAGTCGCCGTACTGCACCTCGGGGTTGCGCGAGGACGGGTCGTAGACCTCGGAGCGGTACGTCGTGATCTCGACCTGCCACTCGCCGCGGCGGCAGCCGATGGTGCCGAAGGCTCGGCCCATGTCCCAGGTCGCGTCGGCCCAGCCCTTGATCAGCCGCTCGGTCTCCTCCGGGCGCGCCGAGGTCGTGAGGTCGAGGTCGTTGTGGGCGCGGCCCAGCATGGCGTCGCGCACCGGCCCGCCGACCAGGGCGATCTCGTGGCCCGCGGCGCTGAAGCGGCGGCCCAGCTCGTCGATGACCTCGGCGATGCGGTCGAGCTCGGTCGTGACGGCCCGTTGCACCTCGACCACGCTGAGGGGGCCGGGGGTGCGCAGCAGTGCGGGATCGTCGGTCGACACGGGCGGGCAGTCTATCCGCGCCCGGGCGGTGCCGCGCTCCCCGGGAGCCACAGCGACACCGTCTAGCATCGGGGGGTGTCCCGACCGTCCTCGCTGCTGCCTGCCCTCGCGGCGGTGGTCGCGGTCGCCGGTGGCGCCGCGGGACTCGGGCCGGGCGTCGCACCCGCCGTCGCGTCCACCCCGACGAGCCTGTCCGCCGCGCCGCCGCCCGCCACCGTGCAGCCCGGGTCGGTGCTGCGCCCGGCGACCGGTCCCCTGCCGCGCCGCGCCGACGAGGAGCCGGTCGAGCCGCTGTCGGTGACCATCGAGTCGATGACGCCCTCGGTCGTGCCCGAGTCGGGACCGGTGCGCGTGACCGGCACCGTGACCAACCTCGACGACACCGCGTGGTCGGCCATCAACCTCTACCCCGTGGTGGGCGACGCGCCGCTGACCACCGCCGGCGACCTCCGGGCCGCCGTGGCCTCCGACCCGCTGTCCTACGTCGGGGAGCGGATCACCGACCCCGGGCCCTACGACACGATCGACTCCCTGGCCCCCGGCGAGAGCGCCGACTACCGGATCACCCTGCCCAGCAACCGCATCGAGGTCACCGAGCCGGGCGTCTACTGGTTCGGCGTGCACGCCAACGGCGAGAACGAGGACGGTCGCGAGGACACCGCCGACGGCCGCGCCCGCACCTTCCTGCCCCTCGTGAGGCTGCGGGAGCGCTCGCTGCCGGTCTCCATCGTCGTGCCGCTGCGCCGCCAGCTCGACTACACCCCCGAGGGCGCGCTCGACGACGTCGCGGACTGGGACGAGGACCTCGGCGAGGGCGGCCGGCTGCGGTCGCTGCTCGACTTCGGGGCCGCGGCCGGGTCGCGTCCGGTGAGCTGGCTGGTCGACCCCGCGCTCACCGACGCCGTCACCCGCCTCGCGGCCGGCAACCCCGAGCGCTCGCTGGCCCCCACGATCGACCCGCAGCAGCCCGGTGGCGACGGGGAGGGCTCCGACGGGGACTCCCCGGCCGACGACGGGTCGGGCGCCGTCGGCGACACGGGTGACACGTCCGGCTCCCCCTCCGCCTCCCTCGGCACGGCCGGTGCGGAGCCCACGAGCCCCGGCGACCCGACGACCGGCCCGGGTGACGGGGGCAGCGGCGAGGGCGACGACGAGGGTGAGGACGTCGACCCGCTCGACCCGGTGACCGCAGCTGCGGCCGAGGCCGGCCAGACCTGGCTCGACGACCTCGGCGACGCCCTGGGCGCCAACAGCCAGGTGCTGGCGCTGCCGTACGGCGACGTCGACGTGGCCGGAGCGCAGGCCCACGACCCTGACCTCTACGACCGCGCCCGGCGTCGTGGCGGGTCGACCCTGGCCCCCTTCGGCGTGGAGACCACCCCGGCCATCGGCTCCCCGGTGGGCTTCCTGCCCGGGGCCGCCGTCGCGGGTGCGGTCGACGGCGAGACCGTCCTCCTCACCGATCGCGCCGTGCCCCGCGACCGGGCGGCCGAGCTGCGCGACGACGCCGGCACCCTGCCCGCGGTCGCCTCCGTCGACGGTCGCCGGGTCGTGCTCACCTCCTCCGGCGCGGTGGCGGGCGGACCCGGACCGGGCGAGCAGCGCACCGCGACCGCCATGCGTCAGCGGATCCTGGCCGAGGCCGCCGTGCGCGTGCTGGCCAAGGGACGCCACCACCCGCTGGTCACCGTGCTGCCCTTCGACTGGCTCCCCGAGGACGGTGAGGAGTTCTTCTCCGGCCTCGACCAGGGCTGGGTCGACCTGGCCACCGTCGAGGACGCCACCGCCGACGAGACCGCGCGCGACGCCTCCGTGGCCGGCGACGCCCTCACCTACCCCGAGCACCAGCGCGAGATCACGCTCCCCGCCTCGGGCTTCCAGGCCGCCGACGACCTCATCACGGCCGGCGAGTCGCTCCAGGACCTGCTGACGCTCAACGACCAGGTGGGCACCGCCGTGCTCGACCAGGCCCTGGCCTCGGTCTCCTACACCGCGCGCACCGCCCCGCTCGACGCCCTCGCCTCGGCCGGCGCCGCGGAGGCGAGCATCGACGCCCTGCGGGGCCAGGTCGACGTGATGGCGCCTCGGGCGGTGACGCTGTCGAGCGAGAGCGGGCGCTTCGGCGCCACCATCGTCAACGGCCTCGACCAGCCGGTGACGATCCGGCTGCGCTACGAGTCCGACCGGCCGATGACCATCGAGGGACCGCCCGGCAGCATCGAGGTGCCGGCCGACAGCGCCACCACGGTGCTGCTCAACGCCAGCACCTCGGAGCTCGGCGTGCACGACCTGCGTCTGGTGCTCACCGACGAGGAGGGCCGCGTGCTCGGCTCCAGCGACGACCTCGCCGTGCGCTCCGCGCAGGTCAGCCAGGTGATCTGGCTGATCATGGGCACCGGCCTGGTGCTGCTCTTCGGCACCATCGGCCTGCGCCTCGTACGCCGGCTCCGCGACGCGCGACGCGGCGGGCCGTCCGACCAGCCGTCCGACCGGCCCTCCGACGCCGGCCCCGCCGACGACCTCCCCGCCACCACCCCCGGCAGCGCCGGCGACCCGGCGCACGCGCCGAGAGGCACCCCCGCATGAGGCACCGCGCCCCCGGCCCCCCCGTCGTCGGCTACAGCGACGCCGCCGACGCCGTCGACGACCCCACGGGCTCCTTCGAGGCCGTGGGCGCCGCCCGCGAGGAGGCGCGCCCCTCCGACCCCTCCGACCCCGGGAGCCCCGGCACCGCCGAGTCGTCGGCGGCCGAGCAGCGCTCGATCCTCTCCTCCAGCGCGGTCATGGCCGCCGGCACGGTGGTCTCGCGGCTCAGCGGCTTCGTGCGCTCGGCCCTGCTGGCCGCGGCGCTGGGCATCCAGCTGCACGGCGAGATCTTCACCGTCGCCAACACCATCCCCAACATGCTCTACATCCTGCTGGCCGGCGGGGTGTTCAACGCGGTGCTGGTGCCCCAGCTCGTGCGCTCGATGAAGCACGACCCCGACGGCGGAGAGGCCTACGCCAACCGGGTGGTGACCCTCGCGCTGCTGTTCCTCGGGGCGGTGACGCTGCTGCTGGTGGCGGTGGCGCCCTGGGTGATGGCGATCTACCTGCCCGACTCGTGGCCGCCCGAGGCGCGCGACTCGGCGATCGACTTCGCCCGCTACTGCCTGCCGCAGGTCTTCTTCTACGGCATGTTCGTGCTGGTCGGGCAGATCCTCAACGCGCGCGGCCGCTTCGGGCCGATGATGTGGGCCCCGATCGCCAACAACGTCATCGCCGTCGCGGTGCTGGTGGTCTACCTCGTGGTCTTCGGCGCCGCCTCCGGTGCGGAGGTCGTGGGCCCCTTCAGCGCCTCCCAGGAGCTGCTGCTGGGCCTGGGGTCCACGCTCGGCATCGCCGCGCAGCTGCTCATCCTCGTGCCCTACCTGCGCTCGGCCGGCTTCCGGTTCCGCCCGCGCTTCGACTTCCGCGGCACGGGCCTGGGCCACACCCTGCGCCTGGCCCGCTGGACGGTGGCCTTCGTCATCGTCAACCAGGTCGCCTACACCGTGGTGGTGCGCCTGGCCGGCACCGGCGTGGCCGACGGCAGCGCCGACGGCACCGGCAACGCCGTCTACGCCTCGGCCTTCCTCATCGTGATGGTGCCCCACTCGATCATCACGGTCTCGCTGGCCACGGCGATCCTGCCGCGGCTCTCCCAGCGCGCCGCCGACGGCGACCTCGCCGGGCTGGGCCGCTCGCTGGGCGCGACGCTGCGCACCTCGCTGGCCGTGCTGCTGCCCTTCGCCGCGCTGCTGCCGGTGGTCGCGCCCGAGGTCGCCCGGGTGGTGTGGGGCTACGCCGCCGCCTCGCAGTCGTGGCCCAACGCCGTGCCGACGCTGGCCCTCTTCGGCCCCGGGATCGTGCTCTTCACCGTCCACTACCTGATGCTGCGCGGCTTCTACGCCCTCGAGGCCACCCGCACCGTGTTCTGGATCCAGTGCGGCGTCGCGGCCACCAACATCGGCGCGGCCGTCGTCCTCGTGGCCCTCACCGACGCCGCCGCGACCTCGGCCGCCCTGGCCACCGCCTACGCCGCGGCCTACCTCGTCGGCACCGCCGTCTCCTACTCCGTGCTCGAGCGCCGCACCGGCGACCTCGGCGGGCGCACGACCTCGCGCTTCCTGGTGCGCCTGGGCCTGGTGGTCGCGCTGTCCACCGGCCTGGCCTACGCCGTCTCGGCCCTGCTGGGCGACCTGCCGCTCGACGCCGCCGTGCTGCCGACCCTGGCCCGCGGCGTGGGGGTGACCCTGGTCGACGTGGTCGCCTTCCTGGCGCTGGCCCGGGTCTTCCGGCTCACCGAGGTCACCGACGTGCTGGCCACCGTGACCGGGCGCCTCGGGCGCCGCTGACCCGGGGCTCCTCGCACTCCCCGCACTCCCCCCGGTCCCCCCTGCCCCTCTCTCCTGCCCCTCCCCCGGGACCCGGCACCACCGGCCCGGCGCCCGGGCGAGGGGCGGTCCGGACCCGGCGTACGGCACCCGGCGCGGGCGTCTCGCGGCTGTGCGACGTCGGTCGCCCCGTCCCGACCCGGGCGCCTACCATGGTCCGGGCGCCGCTGGCGCCCGCGCGCCCGGCTCACCCGGGCCCGACGCCCGCCCCCAGCGCACGAAGGAGCCAGGACCGCGGTGCCCCACTCGATCAGGCACGGAGACCAGCTCGCCGGTCGCTACCGGCTGGTCGACCTGCTCAGCGAGAGCGGCGACGGTCGCTTCTGGCGGGCCCACGACCGCGTGCTCGAGCGACAGGTGGCGATCCACGTCATCGCCGCCGACGACGACCGGGCCGCCGGTCTGCTCGAGGCCGCGCGACGCTCGGCCACGGTGCACGACCCCCACGTGCTGCGCGTGCTCGACGCCGAGCGCACCGACGCCCTCTGCTACGTCGTCAACGAGTGGGGGTCGGGCACGTCGCTCGACATCATGCTGGCCGCGGGCGGCCCGCTGGCCCCGCGGCGGGCGGCCTGGCTGGTCGCCGAGGTCGCGGCCGCCGCCGCCACCGCCCACCGGGCCGGGGTCTCCCACGGGCGGCTCAACCCCGAGAACGTCCTCGTCGACCGCAACGGCTCGGTGCGGCTGATCGGCCTGTGCGTCGACGCCGCCCTCCACGGGCTGACCCACACCGACCCCGACGACGACCTCACCGATCTCGCCGGCCTGCTGTACGCCGCCCTCACGGGCCGGTGGGCCGGCATCTCCGGGTCGGTCGTCGTGCCGGCCCCGCAGGAGCACGGGCGCCTGCTGCGACCGCGCCAGGTGCGCGCCGGCATCCCCCGGATGCTCGACCAGCTGTGCGACAACGTCCTCAACCCCGCCACCGCCGCCCAGCGGGGCCACGACCCCCGCTGCCCCGCCACGGCCCAGGCGCTCGCCGACCAGCTGGTCGAGTTCGTCGGCGACCCCGTCGGCATCCCCGAGGAGCTCGCCACCCGCCTGGTCGATCGCGGCGACGAGACCATCAGCCTGCCCGCGGTCCCCGGACCGACCCCGACCCCGGCCCCGGCCCCCGTGACGCCCGCGGTGACGACCGCCGGGCCGGCCGTGGCCGCGACGCCCGCAGCGGCCCCGGTCCGCTCGAGCGACCCGCTGGGTCCCGCGCCCTCCCCGGACTCCCGGACCCCCGGCCCGGAGCCTGCCGACCAGGAGCCCACCACGGTCGTGCCCCTGACCGCCGGGACCCCCGAGACCCCCGCCGACACCACCGACACCGCAAGTGAGAGCCCCGACGCGCCCACCGACGCGCCCACCACCGTCGTGGCACTCCCCGACACCGGGGCCGACACCGGGGCCGACACCGCGGCCGACACCGACACCGCGGCCGACACCGCGGCCGACACCGACACCGACGCGGGCACCGGTACCGCGACGCACCCGGCGGACGACACCACCCGGGCCGCGCGCGCCGACGAGCCCGCCCGCCCCTCGGCGCTCGGCGACGGGCTGCTCGCGGGCTCCTCCCCCACCCCGGTGGCCGCCGAGCAGCCCACCCAGGCCGGGCTGCCGATCTTCGACGACGAGACCGACGACGTGTCCTGGCTGCAGGCGCGCAGCGAGCCGGTGCCCCCGCCCCCGCCCTTCGAGGACCCGCCCGAGCGCCCCCTCTTCGCCCCCGAGCCCGACGACGGCGGCCCCGTGCGTCGCGCCCGCCCCGGCGCCGAGCAGGCGGAGTCGGGGGAGTTCTGGCCGTGGGGGCCCGCGGCGCCGCCGCCCCCGCCGGGCACCGACGACGCCGAGCCCGACGACGGCGCCGCGGGCGAGGTCCCCGGTCGCAACACCTTCCGCCTGGCCGCGGCGCTGCTGCTGGGCCTGGTGCTGCTCGTCGGCGTCGTGGTCGCCGTCAACGTCGGCCGCGGTCGCACCCCGCTGGGCGCCGAGCCGGAGCCGGAGGGGTCGAGCTCCCCGAGCGCGTCGTCGTCGGCCACGCCCACCGCGGCGCCGACCCCGCTCACGGGGCTCAGCGCGAGCGACCTCGACCCCCAGGGCGACCCGCCGCAGGAGGAGTACCCCGAGCTGACCCCGCTCGCCGTCGACGGCGACCCCGCGACGGTCTGGCGCACCGCGACGTACCTCCAGAACTTCGGGCCGGGCGGCCTCAAGACCGGCGTGGGCCTGGTGATCGACCTCGGCGGCGAGCAGGAGGTCAGCGAGGTCGACCTCACGCTCGTCGGCGAGGGCACCGCCACCGCGCTCTACGTCACCGACACCGCGCCCACCGACGTGGAGGGTCTCGACCCCGTGGCCGAGACCTCCGGCGGCACCCAGCAGCAGGCGGTGCTCGACGAGCCCGCCGCCGGCTCCTACCTCACGGTCTGGCTCACCTCGCTGCCCGCCGTCGAGGGCGGCTGGCGCGGCGAGGTGGCCGAGGTCGAGGTCCGCGGGTGAGCGAGCCCGGGGCGGCGGGGCCGCGACCCGACGACGCCGACGACGCCGAGGACCCCGCTGCCGACGAGGCCGGCGCCGGCTCCCGCAGCGACGCCGAGCTCCTCCACGCCCACGTCGCCGGTGACCACGCGGCCTTCGGCGAGCTCTTCGCCCGCCACCGCGACCGGCTGTGGGCGGTGGCCCTGCGCACGACCGGGCACCCCGAGGACGCCGCCGACGGCCTGCAGGACGCCATGATCGCGGCCTACCGGCGCGCGGGGTCCTTCCGCGGCGACGCCGCCGTGACGACCTGGCTGCACCGCATCGTGGTCAACGCCTGCCTCGACCGCCTCCGTGCGGCGCGCGTGCGCCGCACCGACGCCCTGCCCGACGACCTCGAGGAGTACGGCGACCGCGGCTCGCGCCTCTCCGCCGCGCCGGAGGCCGAGGACCCCGCCGACCGGTCGGTGCGCGCCGAGCAGCGGCGACAGGTGCTCGCCGCGCTGGCCTCGCTGCCCCCGGAGCAGCGCGCCGCCCTGGTGCTGGTCGACATGGAGGGCTACTCGGTGGCCGAGGCGGCCGCCGTGCTCGACTGCGCCGTCGGCACCGTGAAGTCGCGGTGCTCGCGCGGGCGGGCCCGGCTGGCCCCGCTCCTCGGGGTGCTGCGCGAGCGGCGTGACGACGACCACCCCGAGCCTCGGAACCCGACCGCGCCGTCGGCCGTCCGATCCGAGGCCGACCCACGAGGCCCACCGGCCTGACCGGGCCCCCGCCACACTGGACCAGCAGCCCACCCGGACCGACGCCGGCACCGGACCCCCGGCCGGCACGACCAGCACGACCAGCCCCGCACCCACCACCTTCACCACCACCAGCACCAGCACCGGCCCCGAGAGGAGGAGCCCGATGGCCCACGACCCCGACCTCACCCCCGAGCAGCAGCGGGAGGTGACCCGGCGGCTGGCCGACGCCCGCCACACCGAGCCCCTCCCGGTCGACGTGGCCGCGCGGCTCGACCAGGTGCTGGCCCGTCTCGACGCCGGCGAGGACGTCGCCACCTCCCCGGCCCCGATCGACCTCGCCGCCCACCAGGCGCGCCGGCGACGCCGCGTCACCCGGCTCCTCGTGGCCGCCGCGGCGGTCGTCGTGGTCGGTGTCGGCGCCGCCCAGGTCGTCCCCGGGCTCACCCTCGCCGGCTCGGGCGACGCCAACGAGTCCACCGCCGACGTCGGCGCCGAGGCGGCCGGCTCCGCCGGGTCGGGCGCCGACCCGTCCCAGACCGCTCCCGCCACCGAGGACCGGGCCGACGTGGAGTCCGACACCGCGGCCGCCGACGGCTTCCTCGAGTCGGCCCAGCTCGCGGTGCCCGGCGTACGCCGCCTCACCGAGCGCGACTTCACCGGCTCGGTCTCGCGGGTGCGCGACGAGGCCTCCGCCGCCGCCCGCCGCGTCGACGCCTTCGCCGCCGAGGACGACGGCTCCGAGGAGCTGGCCGGTCCGAGCAACGACAGCAGCCTCAACGCCCTCGCCGAGCGGTCGGCGCGGCGGGCCGCCCGCGCCCTCGCGGGATGGGACGTCTGCGAGAGCGCCGACTGGGGGCCCGGCCTGCTGGTGCGCGTGCGCTACGCCGGCGAGCCCGCGGTGCTGGCCTTCCGCAGCCCCGCCGGCGACACCCAGGTCGTCGACCTGCTCCAGTGCGGCACCGCCGAGGTGCTCCGCTCGGTCACCCTCCCCCGGCGCTGAGCCCGCCACCGCCACCACACACCGCCGCCACCACACACCGCCGCGACCCCGCGCCCGGCCACCCTGGCGCGACGGCGCCGGCCCGGGAATGCCGCTCACCTAGGATCGGTTCCACCCGCAGGTGCCATAGCACCCCTTCCCAGGCACCGCCCCCGTCATCCCGAGGAGACTGGACTCCATGTCCGACACCCGCCCAGACGTCACCCGACAGGTCATCATCATCGGCTCGGGTCCCTCCGGCTACACCGCCGCGGTCTACGCCGCGCGCGCGAGCCTGGAGCCCCTGGTCTTCGAGGGCTCGGTCACCGCCGGTGGTGCGCTGATGAACACCACCGAGGTGGAGAACTTCCCCGGCTTCCGCGACGGCATCATGGGCCCGGCGCTGATGGACGAGATGCGCGCCCAGGCCGAGCGCTTCGGTGCCGAGCTGGTCTCCGACGACATCGTCGAGGTCGACCTCACCGGCGACGTCAAGACCGTGCGCACGGCCACCGACACCTACACCGCGCGCTCGGTGATCCTCGCCACCGGCTCGGGCTACCGCAAGCTCGGCATCGCCCGCGAGGACGAGCTGTCGGGCCGGGGCGTCTCGTGGTGCGCGACGTGCGACGGCTTCTTCTTCCGCGAGCAGCACATCGCGGTCGTGGGCGGCGGCGACTCCGCGGTCGAGGAGGCCACCTTCCTGACCCGCTTCGCCTCCAAGGTCTCCCTCATCGTGCGTCGCGACGAGCTGCGCGCCTCCAAGATCATGCAGGAGCGCGCCTTCGCCGACCCCAAGCTCGAGATCGTCTGGAACTCCGCGGTCAAGGAGATCCACGGCGCCGACAAGCTGGAGTCGCTCACCCTCGAGGACACCACCACGGGCGAGACCCGCGCGCTGGAGGCCACCGGCCTCTTCATCGCCATCGGCCACGACCCGCGCTCTGAGCTGCTCACCGGCCAGGTCGACCTCGACGACGAGGGCTACGTGCTCGTCGAGCACCCCTCGACGGCCACCAACATCCCCGGCGTCTTCGCCTGCGGCGACCTGGTCGACCACCACTACCGCCAGGCCATCACCGCGGCCGGCACGGGCTGCGCCGCCGCCCTCGACGCCGAGCGCTACGTCGCCGAGCTCGACCACACCGCGGCCACCCGCGCCGAGGCGCAGGACGCCGTGGCCGGCTCCGCCGCCACCGACGCGGTCAAGACCGCCGGGCTCTGAGCGCCCCCGCGCGGCCGTCGCGGGGAACAACCACCCCGCGCGCCGCGTTCCACCACCACAGACGTCAGCAGAGAGAGTAGGGATCATCGTGGCCAACATCAGTGCCGTCACCGACGCCGAGTTCGAGGCTCAGGTGCTCAAGTCCGACAAGCCGGTCCTCGTGGACTTCTGGGCCGAGTGGTGCGGCCCGTGCCGCCAGGTCGCCCCGATCCTCGACGAGATCGCCACGGCCCACGGCGACAAGATCACCTTCATGAAGATGAATGTCGACGAGAACCCCGTCACGCCCTCGTCCTACCGCGTGACCGGCATCCCGACGATCAACGTCTACCAGGGCGGCGAGGTCGTCAAGACCATCGTCGGCGCCCGCCCCAAGGCGACGCTGCTCAACGAGCTGTCGGACTTCATCAACGCCTGACGCACCGGAGCACCCGCGGTCGCCGCGGGCTCACTCCTCCGTCCCCGGCACCCCTCGTGGGGTGCCGGGGACGCGTGCGTCCGGGCTCGGCGCGCGCGCGGGCGCCGGGCGCACCACCCCGCGCAGCCGCTCCAGCGCCACCTCGACCTCGTCGCGCCACGTCAGCGCCGAGCGCAGGTCCATCCGCATCCGCGGCACCCCGCCGTGGGCGCGGCGGGTGCCGAAGCCCACGCGGCCCAGGAAGTCGGCCGGCAGCAGGCACTGCCGTCCTCGCCGGCCCGGCGCGCCGGGGCCGTCGACGCGGCCGAAGGCCTCGACCGCGCGGTAGCCGCCGCGCTCCACGAGGTCGCGCGCCATCGCCTGCACGAGCAGCCGGCCCAGCCCGGCGCCCGCGTGCGCGGGGTCGACGTACGCCGAGGCGAGCAGGACGGCGTCGGGCGAGACCGGCGAGGTGGGGAAGGCGTCGGCGCTCGGCAGCAGCGCCGGCGGCGCGTAGACCACGTGGCCCACGGGCCGTCCCTCGACGAGCACCACCCGCCCGCAGGAGCCCCAGTCGCGCAGCACGGCCGAGAGCCACGCCCGCTTCTCCTCCCCCGCGTCGCCCTCCAGGTCGACGCGGGCGCGCCGCACCGGGTCGAGCTGCCAGAAGACGCAGTCGCGGCACGGCGCGGCGAGCGCGGCGAGGTGGTCGAGGGTGAGGTGCACGACCTTGCGCGACATGGGACCTCCCGGACTCCCCCGCACCGGGCGGGGCTCGTGGCCGCTCAACCCTGCCTCCACGCCGGCCCGCGTCACGGGCCAGGGCAAAGGTGGCCGACCGAACAGCGATCCGCGCGTGCGCGAGTCGCCTCCATCCTTCATGCTAGAGGGGTCATGGAATCCACGCCTGCGCGCTCACAGTCCCGTCTCGACTCCTACGTCGACCGATACGCCGCGCGCACGGCCGGCATGACCGCCTCGGAGATCCGAGCTCTCTTCGCCGTCGCGTCGCGGCCCGAGGTGGTCTCGCTCGCCGGCGGCATGCCGAACATCTCCGGGCTCCCCCTCGACGTCGTGAGCAGCGCCATCGGCGACCTCGTGACCCAGCAGGGCCCGGTCGCGATGCAGTACGGCTCGGGCCAGGGCGTGCCGGAGCTGCGCGAGCAGATCACCGACGTCATGCGCCTCGAGGGCATCGAGGCCCACCCCGACGACGTCGTGGTCACCGTGGGCTCCCAGCAGGCCGTCGACCTGGTCACGCGCATCTTCTGCGACCCCGGTGACGTCGTGCTGTGCGAGGCCCCCTCCTACGTCGGCGCGCTCGGCGTCTTCAAGGCCTACCAGGCCGACGTCGTGCACGTGGAGATGGACGCCCACGGGCTCGTGCCCGAGGCCCTCGAGCAGGCCATCGCCTCGGTGCAGGCCTCCGGTCGCCGGATCAAGTTCCTCTACACGATCCCCAACTTCCACAACCCCGCCGGCATCACGCTCTCGGCCGAGCGGCGCCCCCGCATCCTCGACATCTGCCGCCGCGAGGGCGTCCTGGTGCTCGAGGACAATCCCTACGGTCTGCTCGGCTTCGACCAGGAGCCGATGCGCGCGCTGCGCGCCGACGAGGCCGAGGGCGTCATCTACCTCGGGTCGTTCTCCAAGACCTTCGCCCCGGGCTTCCGGGTCGGGTGGGCGCTCGCGCCGCACCCGGTGCGCGAGAAACTCGTGCTGGCCCAGGAGTCGGCCACGCTGTGCCCGCCGCAGTTCTCGCAGATGGCGGTGTCGGCGTACCTCGCCAACCACGACTGGCAGGGCCAGATCAAGCAGTTCCGCGAGATGTACCGCGAGCGGCGCGACGCCATGGTCTCGGCGCTCGAGGACCTCATGCCGGCGGCCTGCCAGTGGAACGTCCCCGACGGCGGGTTCTACGTCTGGCTCACCCTCCCCCCGGGCATCGACGCGAAGTCGATGCTCCCCCGCGCCGTGACCGCCCGGGTGGCCTACGTGCCCGGCACCGCCTTCTTCGCCGACGGCTACGGCTCGAGCTCGATGCGGCTGTCCTTCTGCTACCCCACGCCCGAGCGGATCCGTGAGGGCGTGCGCCGCCTCGCCGGCGTGCTCGAGGCCGAGATGGAGCTGCGGGCCACCTTCGGTGCCGCCGCCCCCGAGCGCGGGATCGGTCCCTACCAGGGCTACGACGCGCCCGGGACGGACCTGTCCTGATGGACCTCACCTACCCGCCAATCATCGTCGCGGCCAAGACCGGCTTCAAGCTGCTCGGGCAGCGCTTCGTCATGACGGGCACCGAGCACGTGCCCCGCAGCGGCGGAGTGCTGCTGGCCTACAACCACATCGGCTACGTCGACTTCGTCTACGGCGGCCTGGCCGCCAACCCGTCGGGTCGCCTGGTGCGCTTCATGGCCAAGCGGGAGATCTTCGACCACCGCCTGGGCGGACCGCTGATGCGCTCGCTGCACCACATCGAGGTCGACCGCGGCGAGGGCGTCGCGTCGTTCCGCACCGCCGTCGACCGGCTGCGCGAGGGCGAGGCCGTCGGCATCTTCCCCGAGGCCACGATCTCCCGCTCCATGGAGCTCAAGGAGTTCAAGTCCGGCGCGGTGCGCATCGCCGCCGAGGCGGGCGTGCCGCTGGTGCCCGTCATCATGTGGGGCACCCAGCGGATGATGACCAAGGACCACCCCCGCGACTTCTCCCGCGGCAAGACCATCGCCCTCACCGTCGGCGCCCCCCTGCACCCGACCGGTGCCGACCCCGTGGGCGAGACCGCCGAGCTCCGCTCGGTGATGTCGCGCATGCTCGACGAGACCATCGCGGCCTACCCCGCCGACGAGCAGCCGCCCGGATCGTGGTGGCTCCCCGCCCGTCACGGCGGTTCGGCGCCCACTCCCGAGCGCGCTGAGGAGCTCGACGCGGCCGAGAAGCGCGATCGCGCGGCGCGGCGCGCGGCCAAGCGCGCTCAGAATCGCTCCTGACGAACTCCGGAGCGCCGATCAGACGCCTGTCGTTCCTGATCGCGCTGCACATGGCGCCGTTTGATCGATAGGTTGCTTTGTCGACAAAGCAACCTATCGATCAATTGCTCGACGTCCCGGTGTCCGGGTCCATCAGGTCGATGATCCGCTGCAGGTCCTCCAGCGTCGCGAACTCCACGGTGATCCGGCCCTTGCTCTTGCCCAGGTCGATCTTCACCCTGGTCTCGAGCCGGTCCGCCAGCCGGTCCGACAGGTCGGCCAGACCCGGTGCCGCCGGCTTGCGGCGCCGCACCCGCGGCTCGTCCTCGCCGCCGGTCTCCCCCAGCGCGACGATCTCCTCCAGCGCGCGCACGCTGATGCCCTCGGCCACGACCCGGCTGGCGAGCCGGTCCTGAGCGTCGGCGTCGGCCACGGCGAGCAGCGAGCGGGCGTGGCCCGCGCTCAGCACGCCCGCGGCCACGCGCCGCTGGACCGCCGGGCTCAGCCGCAGCAGCCGCAGCGTGTTGCTGATCTGCGGGCGCGACCGTCCGATCCGCTGCGCCAGCTCGTCGTGGGTGCAGTCGAAGTCCTCGAGGAGCTGGGCGTAGGCCGAGGCCTCCTCGAGCGGGTTGAGCTGGCTGCGGTGGAGATTCTCCAGCAGCGCGTCGCGCAGCATGTCGGTGTCGTCGGTGGAGCGCACGATCGCCGGGATGGTGCCCGTGCCGGCCTGCTGGGAGGCGCGCCAGCGCCGCTCCCCCATCACCAGCTCGTAGGACTCCGGCCCCGTGCGCCGCACCACCACGGGCTGCAGCAGCCCGACCTCGGAGATCGAGTGGACCAGCTCGGCCATCGCCTCCTCGTCGAAGACCTGCCGCGGCTGCGCGTGGTTGGGGTGCACCTGGTCGAGCGGGATCTCGGCGAAGTAGGCGCCCGCCACCGGGGCCAGCTCCTCACCGGTGCTCCCGGGCGCGGGCCGGCGTACGTCGGCCTGCGCGGGCGCCGCGCCGCCCACGGCGTGGGTCGGGGCCGAGCCCTCGGCGGCGCGTCCCGGGCTGGCCCCGTCGAGAGACGTCGAGGCGTCGTCGGCCTCCGCCGCCGGGGCGGAGGTCGGGATGAGCGAGCCCAGGCCGCGTCCGAGGCCCCGACGCGCGGGAGGCCGGGACCCGCTCACAACGCCACCGCCTTCGTCGCGATCTCCCGGGCGGCCTCCAGGTAGCTGAGCGCGCCGGGGGAGCCGGGGTCGTAGGTCATCACGGTCTGGGCGTAGGACGGCGCCTCGGAGACCCGCACCGAGCGGGGGATGTTGGTGCGGAGCACCTGCTCCCCGAAGTGCTCGCGCACCTCGCTGGCCACGCCGGCGGCCAGGCGGGTGCGCGCGTCGTACATGGTGATGAGGATGGTCGAGACCGACAGCTCCGGGTTGAGGTGCTTGCGCACCATGTCGACGGTCTCCAGGAGTTGTCCCAGCCCTTCCAGCGCGTAGTACTCCGCCTGGATCGGGATCATCATCTCGTCCCCGGCGACCAGGGCGTTGAGGGTGAGCAGCCCCAGGGACGGCGGGCAGTCGATGAGCACGTAGTCGATGCGCTCGTCCCCGATCTCCTCGAGGCTGCCGACCAGGGGATGGCCGTGGATGGCCTTGCGCAGCCGGCCCTCGCGCGCCACGACGCTCACGAGCTCGATCTCGGCACCGGCCAGGTCGATGGTCGCCGGCACGACCATGAGTCCCGCCACGTCGGGGCACGCCACGGCGACCTCCGCCAGGGGAGCGCCGTCGACCAGGGCGTCGTAGGTCGACGCGACACCGCGCCGGTGCTCGATGTTCAACGCGGTCGAAGCGTTGCCCTGCGGGTCGAGGTCGACCACCAGCACCTTCTGGCCCAGCTGGGCCAGGGCGGCGGCGACGTTCACCGTGGAGGTGGTCTTCCCGACCCCGCCCTTCTGGTTGGCCACCACGAAGACGCGGGTCTCACGGGGCCGGGGGAGGGCCGGTCCCGTGCGCCGTCCCTCGCGTGCCAGCACCGTGTGCTCGGCCGCGCGGGCCAGGGGAGTGGCGTCGTCGTGCAGCGAGGGCTCGTACGCCGCCATCTCGCCCGCCGTCCTCACCGTGTAGCCCGACGACCCCGCGGCCCCGGGGCCGCTGCTCGCCGGTCCCGTTTCACGTGAAACGGACTGGTCTGACGACGTCGGTACGCCCTGTGGAGAATGGTGTGCCATCTGTGGAGAACTGGCCTCTCTGAGCGTGGAACAGGCGGAATGCAGGGGCGCGTCCCGGTGGATAACTCCGGGGCCCCTCAGCGGGGGCGGCGACCGCCACGACGACGGGCGGGCCCCCCGCGGGCGGGTCTGCGGGGCTCGTCGCGCGTCGGCGCAGGAGGCCAACGTACCGTCGCCGGGTCGGACCAGGCCACCCGGAGGGCCGTGGTCGGGGGATCGACGGTACCGGCCCCCAGCGTGAGCACCTCAGGCTCCGCGCATCCCCAGCGTTGCAGCGCGCCGCGCGCCTCCTCCACCTCGTCGGCCACCGAGGACCCCTTCATCGCCACCAGGGCGCCCTCCGACGCCACCAGGGGCATCGACCATCCCAGCAGCCGCTCCAGCGGCGCCACGGCCCGGGAGGTGACGACGTCGAAGGTCTGCTCGCCATGGAGGTCGTCGGCGCGTCCACGGCGTACGACCACGTTGTCGAGGCCGAGCTCCTCCACCGCCTCGTCGAGGAACGTCGTGCGCCGCAGCAACGGCTCGACCAGGGTCAGCCTCAGGTCGGGCCGTCGCACCGCGAGCACGAGCCCGGGCAGGCCGGCCCCGGACCCGATGTCGCACACCGAGGACCCCGCCGGCAGAGCGTCGGCGAGCACCGCACAGTTGAGGAGGTGCCGGTCCCACAGTCGCGGGACCTCGCGCGGGCCGATCAGCCCCCGGACCACGCCAGCGTCGGCCAGCAGCTCCCAGAGCCGGACGGCCAGGGGAAGGCGGTCGAGCGAGAACACCCTCCCGGCCACGTCGGGCGGGGAGGGTGTTTCACGTGGAACGTCAGCCTCGGACACGCCGGTCCACCGAGGCGGCCCGACCGCGGGCGGGGGAGTGGACCGTCACTCCGGCAGCACCACCACGTACCGCCGCGGCTCGACACCCTCGGACTCCGAGGACAGCCCGGCCTCAGCGACCGCGTCGTGGACGACCTTGCGCTCGAAGGGCGACATCGGCTGCAGCGAGAGACGCTCCCCGGAGTCACGCACCTGCGCCACGCTGTCGGCCGCGAGGGCCTCCAGCTCGGTCCGCTTCTGCGCGCGGAAGCCGGAGATGTCCAGCATGAGACGCGAGCGCTCGCCGGTCTCGCGGTAGACCGCGAGACGGGTCAGCTCCTGCAGGGCGTCGAGCACCTCGCCGCGCTGCCCGACGAGCTGGCTGAGGTCGGCACCGACGATGGAGACCGACGCCCGGTCGCCCTCCACGTCCATGTCGAGGTCGCCGTCGAGGTCGGCGATGTCGAGGAGCTCCTCGAGGTAGTCGGCGGCGATGTCGCCCTCGGCCTCGAGCTCGGCCAGGCGACGCTCGGCGGCCGACGACTCGCTGCCGGGCCCCTGGGCCGCCTGGGCGGTGAGGTCGTGGGTAACCGCCTCCACGCCGGCGACGGTCGAGGTCCGGGCGTCGTCGGTCGAGGCGGCCTGCTCCTCGCCCTCGAGGGCCTCCTGCTGGGCGGACTCCTGCGTCACTTCTTGCCTCCCTGGGTGCCGCCGCCGGGCTTGCTGCCGCCCGACTTGCGCTGCTGCTTCGTGGTCTTCTTGGGCTGCTGCCGCACGGCGGGACGGCGGGGCTCCTCGACGGGTGCCTCCACCTCCTCGACGACCGTGCCGTGCTTCGCAGCCTTGGCCTTGTCGCGGTCCGCCTTGGCCGCGAAGGCCGGCGTGCCGGGCGCGGGGTTGTTGCGGATGACGTAGAACTGCTGACCCATGGTCCACAGGTTGGAGGTGGTCCAGTAGAGGAGCACGCCGATCGGGAAGGCCACGCCGCCGAGGCCGAAGGCGACGGGCAGGACGTAGAGCAGCAACTTCTGCTGCTGGGCGTAGGGGCCCGAGAGGGCGTCGGCAGGCATGTTCTTGCTCATCAGCTGACGCTGGGTGAAGAACGTCGTGGCGGTCATGGCGAGCACCAGGAAGAGCGCCAGGAGCATGACGCTGAGGTCGCCACCGCCCTCGCGCCAGACGCCCGAGCCCCAGAAGCTGTCGGCCAGGGGGATCGACCCGAAGAGCTTCGAGTCACCGAACTGCCGGGCCAGGGTGCTGGTCAGGAAGCCGCGGGCCGTGTAGTCCTTCGCGGCCTCGTTGAGCAGGTGGAACAGGGTGAAGAAGATCGGCATCTGCAGCAGGATCGGCAGGCACGAGGCGAACGGGTTGGTGCCCGTGTCCTTGTAGAGCTTCATCGTCTCCTGCGCGAGACGCTCCCGGTCGTGGCCGTACTTCTTCTGCAGCTCCTTGACCTTGGGCTGGATCAGCTGCATGTTGCGGCTGGACTTGATCTGCTTGACGAACAGCGGGATCAGCGCCGCGCGGATCACCAGCGTCAGACCCACGATCGACAGCGCCCACGAGGCGCCACCGGCCGGGTCGAGGCCCAGGGCCGTGAACAGCTTGTGCCACAGGATCAGCACGCCCGAGATCGCGTAGTAGAGCGGGGTCGCGATGAAGGTGAAGAAGTCGCCGATTGCGCCCACCGATCAGGCTCCTTGCTGGGATGTCGAGACGGGTCCCGCCGAGCGGCGGGTGGGACGGACAGAGGGTGGCACGGGGTCGTAGCCGCCGGCGGCCCACGGGTGGCACCGCGCCACACGACGGGCCGCGAGCCAGCTGCCGCGGACACTGCCGTGCACGGTCACCGCCTCCAGCGCGTAGGCGGAGCACGACGGGTGGTAGCGGCAGACCTGACCGTAGAGCGGGCTCACCACCGCGCGGTAGAGCCGGAGGAAGCCGATGAGCAGGTACTTCACACCATCACCCGCTGGAGGCAACGCTCGAGGTCGGAGCGGAGTTCCGCGCTGGGGGCGCCCGCGGCGGCCGGCAGCGCACGGACCACGAGCACAGCAGCGCCCGGGAGCGTGTCGAGCTGCTCCCGGGCGAGGTGTCGCAGCCGCCGCTTGACGCTGTTGCGCGCCACGGCGTTGCCGACGGCCTTGCTGACGACGAAGCCGACCCGTGCCGGTCCCGCGGCGTCCGGGGTGCTCAGGTGCACCACGAGCGTGCGGCTCCCCGCGCGCCGACCACGCCCCGCGCGTCGGAACGAGTCCGAGTCGCGGAGCCTGTGGTCGCGGGGAAGCACCGGGTGGCCGAGGCCGTCGTCAGGCTCAGACGGCCAGGCTCTTGCGGCCCTTGCGGCGGCGCGAGGAGAGGATCGACCGGCCGGCGCGGGTGCGCATGCGCAGGCGGAACCCGTGCACCTTGTGGCGACGACGGTTGTTCGGCTGGTACGTACGCTTGCTCACGAGCTTCTCTTTCGGTTCAAGGGACTGGCGGTCAACGGCTCTGCGAGCCCGGACCCCGGGGGCGTCCGGCGGACCGGACCCCCGACGCACCTGTCGGCTGGCACCGCCCACCCAGGTCCACTGCTGCACCTGGACATGCGGCACCCGTCGACGCCGGATGACCGGCAAACGGTACGCGTTCGAATTCCACAGGGTCAAACCCTCGGGCGGCCCCAGCCTACGGGGTCGCCCCAGCCTGTGGATGACGTCTTGCTCGCGGCTCGCGCACCGCGTTACGTTCGCGGTCTCCGACGACCCGTGCACCCACGGCTCCGACGAGGTGGCCAGCACCGCCACACCGCGCCGCAGCACCCTCGCATCACCCCTCTGACCTGCGAAGACGCTGGGGGGAGCGGGCGCACCGGGCTCCTCGGCACCACGGCGACGACGAGGTCACGACGGAGTTTCACAACCTGTGGACAAAGGTGTGGAGAAGCAGAGCACCGTGCGGCCCGCCCGGGCCGGGGTCCCCTTCGGAGGACCGAACCAGAAGGTCAACCAGAAGGCGGCAAGGACGTGGACCAAGACGTGGACCAGACGCCCCCGGAGCTCGGCCCGGCCTGGCGGTCGGTGGTGGCGGACCTGCAGCCCAACCAGCGCGCCTGGCTCAACGCCAGCGAGCCGGTGACCCTCCACGGCAACACGGCGATCATCGCGGTGCCCAACGACTTCACGCGCGGGCAGCTCGAGGGCCGACTGCGCGGTCAGCTGGAGGACGCCCTCACGGTCTCCTTCGGCCGGGAGATCCGCATCGCGGTGACGGTGAACCCCCAGCTCGAGGACGAGCCCCGCCCCACCAGTCCCGACCCGACCCCGGTCGAGTCCATTGATCGACATGTCGACATAGACACACGGCGCGCCGAGCCCGCCCCCGTCGCGGAGCAGGCGGGCAGCCGCCAGACGAGCGCGCTGGAGACCCGGCTCAACCCCAAGTACACCTTCGAGACGTTCGTCATCGGCTCGTCCAACCGCTTCCCCCACGCGGCGGCCGTCGCTGTCGCCGAGGCTCCCGGCAAGGCCTACAACCCCCTGCTGGTCTACGGCGACTCCGGGCTGGGCAAGACCCACCTGCTCCACGCCATCGGCCACTACGTGCGCTCGCTCTACACCGGCGCCAAGGTCCGCTACGTGTCGAGCGAGGAGTTCACCAACGAGTTCATCAACGCGATCCGCGACGACCGGCAGGACCGCTTCAAGCGGCGCTACCGCGACGTCGACGTTCTGCTGATCGACGACATCCAGTTCCTGGAGGGCAAGACCCAGACCCAGGAGGAGTTCTTCCACACGTTCAACACCCTCCACAACGCCAACAAGCAGATCGTGCTGACCTCCGACCGCGCGCCCAAGCGGCTCGAGGCGCTCGAGGACCGGCTGCGCAACCGCTTCGAGTGGGGGCTGATCACCGACGTCCAGCCCCCCGACCTCGAGACGCGCATCGCGATCCTGCGCAAGAAGGCCGCCATGGACCGCCTGACCGCGCCGCCGGACGTGCTGGAGTTCATCGCCTCGAAGATCCAGACCAACATCCGCGAGCTCGAGGGCGCGCTGATCCGGGTGACGGCCTTCGCCAACCTCAACCGCCAGGAGGTCGACATGACCCTGGCCGAGATCGTGCTGAAGGACCTGATCCCCGAGGGCGGGGAGCCCGAGATCACCGCGGCGCTGATCATCGCCCAGACGGCGGCGTACTTCGGTCTGTCCATCGAGGAGCTCACCGGCCCCTCACGCGGTCGGCACCTCGTCATGGCCCGCCAGATCGCGATGTACCTGTGCCGCGAGCTCACCGATCTGTCGCTGCCGAAGATCGGCGCGCAGTTCGGCAACCGCGACCACACCACGGTGATGTACGCCGATCGCAAGATCAACCAGCTGCTGGCCGAGCGCCGGGCCGTCTTCAACCAGGTCAGCGAGCTCACCAACCGCGTGAAGATGCAGGCCCGTCAGGTCTGATCGACTCGTCGCCACCTCGTCGGTGCGCGGGTGAACTACACCGTTGTGTGATGTGGAGCCGCCTGTGCGCCGGCCCCGGATCGCCGGGAGAGGCTGTGGACGAGCGGTGGACGGAGCTCACGGGCCGCCCACGACTGCACACCGGCCCTTGTGGTTCCACGGCGTCCTGCACAGGGCCTGTGAGCGAGCGCCACGCGGCCTGACCTGCACAGACGCCGGCTGTCCACAGATTCCACCGCTGCTATGACTCCTCCGTACCTCCAGACGACCAGATCCTCCGTGAACATGTTCCGACCCCCCTGCCTGTGCACAACTCGCTCGCCCGGCGCCTGCGACGGACCGAGGAGCGCAGGGCGAGCACCCGGTGCACGGAGCACGACAGGACGCACCGGACTCCCAGCGGCCGGGACGACGTGGCAGGATCAGCCCCCCAGAGCCCAGCCGCACCCGAAGGACACACCGTGAAGTTCCGCGTCGAACGCGACGTGCTCGCCGATGCCGTCGCCTGGGCTGCCCGCAGCCTGCCGGTCCGTCCGAGCGTCCCCGTCCTCGCCGGCCTGCTGATCGAGACCGACGACGAGGGCCTGGTGCTCTCGACCTTCGACTACGAGACCTCGGCCCGCGCCACGCTCAAGGCCGACGTGACCACCGAGGGCCGCGCCCTGGTCAGCGGCCGGCTGCTCGCCGACATCTGCCGCAGCCTGCCGGCCAAGCCGGTCGAGATGGTGCTCGACGGCTCACGGGTGTCCCTCACCTGCGGCTCGGCCCGCTTCAGCCTCCAGACCATGCCGGTGGCCGACTACCCGTCGCTGCCCGACATGCCCGCGGCGACCGGCACGGTGCAGAGCGACGTCTTCGCCCACTCGGTGGCCCAGGCCGTCACGGCGGCCGGGCGCGACGACATGCTCCCGGTGCTGACCGGCGTGCGGCTCGAGATCGACGGCTCGAGCATCTCGCTGCTGGCCACCGACCGCTTCCGCCTCTCCCAGCGCGAGCTGGGCTGGGACCCCCGCACCCCCGACGAGACCCTCGCGGCGCTGGTGCCGGCGAAGGTGCTCGGCGACACCGCCAAGTCGCTGACCGCCGGCAGCGAGGTCGTCATCGCGCTGGCCGCCAGCGGCAGCGGCGAGGGCATCATCGGCTTCGAGGGCGCGGCGCCGGGCGGGGTGCGGCGTACGACGACGCGACTGCTCGACGGTGAGTTCCCCAAGGTCCGCAGCCTCTTCCCCAGCGAGCACCTCACCGTGGCCAAGGTCGACAAGGCGGCGCTGATCGAGTCGGTCAAGCGCGTCTCGCTCGTCGCCGAGCGCAACACCGCCGTGCAGCTGGCCTTCAGCGACGGTGTGCTCACCCTCGACGCCGGGTCGGGCGACGAGGCGCAGGCCTCGGAGTCGATCGAGGCCCAGATCGAGGGCGACGACATCACGACCGGCTTCAACCCCCAGTTCCTGCTCGACGGGCTGAGCGCCATCGACGAGCCGATCGTCGAGCTGGCCTTCACCCAGGCCGCCAAGCCGGTCGTCATCAGCGGGTCGCCGGCCGAGGCGGGCACCGACACCGGCTTCCGCTACCTGCTCATGCCGCGCCGCCTGCTCTCCTGACCCACCACTCCTCGGCCCCCGCCGGGGCCCACCCCTGCCCGCGCACCCGGAGGTACTCATGGACATCGGACTCGTCGGACTCGGGAAGATGGGCGGCAACATGCGCTCGCGCCTGCGGGAGGCCGGCCACACCGTCGTCGGCTACGACCGCAACCCCGACCTGGCCGACGCCGACAGCCTGGCCTCGATGGTCGAGCAGCTGCCCTCGCCGAAGGTCGTGTGGGTGATGGTGCCCGCGGGCGACCCCACCCGCGAGACCGTCGCGGCCCTGGGGGAGCTGCTCGGCGAGGGCGACCTGGTCGTCGACGGCGGCAACTCCAAGTGGACCGACGACCAGGCCAACGCCGCGATGCTCGCCGAGAAGGGCGTCGGCTTCGTCGACTGCGGCGTCTCCGGCGGTGTGTGGGGCCTGCAGAACGGCTACGCCCTGATGTGCGGCGGCTCCGACGAGGACGTCGCCAAGGTCCAGCCGGCCCTCGACGCCCTCAAGCCCGCCGAGGGCGGGTTCGTCCACGCCGGCCGGAAGCCCGGCGCGGGCCACTTCGCCAAGATGGTCCACAACGGCATCGAGTACGCCATGATGCAGAGCTACGCCGAGGGCTGGGAGCTGCTGGAGAAGGTCGACCTCGTCGAGGACGTCCCGGCCGTGTTCGACTCCTGGCGCTCCGGCACCGTCATCCGCTCGTGGCTCCTCGACCTGCTCGTGGCGGCCATCGAGGACGACACCCACCTCGACCAGCTCCGCGGCTACGCCGACGACTCCGGCGAGGGCCGGTGGACGGTCGAGGCGGCCATCGACAACGCCGTACCGATGAACGTCATCGCCGCCTCGCTCTTCGCCCGGTTCACCTCGCGCCAGGACGACAGCCCGGCGATGAAGGCGATCGCGGCGATGCGCAACCAGTTCGGCGGTCACGCCGTGCACACCGAGGCCCCCGTCGGCGGCGACGCCAACCCCGACGTCCGCGGCGGCTAGGCCCGGCCGCCGGGTGTACGTCTCCCACCTCACCCTCCACGACTTCCGTTCCTACCCCGCGGCCGACGTCGCGCTCGAGCCGGGCGTCACGGCCTTCATCGGCCGCAACGGCCAGGGCAAGACCAACCTGGTCGAGGCGATCGACTACCTCTCGCGCCTGGCCTCCCACCGGGTGGCCAGCGACGCCCCGCTGATCCGGGCCGGCGCGGAGCAGGCGATCGTGCGGGCCGCCGTCGTGCGCGACGGGCGCACGGCGGTGCTCGAGGTCGAGCTCAACCCCGGCAGGAGCAACCGCGCCCGGATCAACCGCTCCCCGCTGCCGCGGGCCCGCGACCTGGTCGGTCTGGTGCGCACCGTGGTCTTCTCGCCGGAGGACCTCACGCTGGTCAAGGGCGACCCGTCGGACCGGCGCAAGTTCCTCGACGACCTGCTCGTGCTGCGCACCCCGCGCCTGGCCGGGGTCCGCTCCGACTACGACCGGGTGCTGCGCCAGCGCAACTCGCTGCTCAAGACCGCGGGCGCCGCGCGCCGCGGCAGCTCGGCGCAGGAGGGCGCGCTGTCGACGCTCGGCGTCTGGGACTCCCACCTGGCCACGACCGGCGCCGAGCTGCTCGCCGAGCGGCTGGCGCTGGTCGAGCAGCTGCGGCCCTACGTCGGCTCCGCCTACGCGACCGTCGCGCGGGGCGCGCGCCGCGACGACGCCGACATCGAGTACCGCCCCAGCCTCGAGCTCGGCGGTGCCCGCACCCAGCCCGAGCTGGCCGAGGCGCTGCTGGCCGAGGTGGAGCGGCGTCGCAAGGACGAGCTCGACCGCGGCATCTCGCTGGTGGGACCCCACCGCGACGAGCTGCTGCTCACAATCGGCCACGGCGCCGGGCCCTCGGCCGATGCGGCGGCCGAGGCCGACGCCGACCCCGGCGCCGGTGACGGCGAGGAGGCCCCGACCAACGGCGGGCCGCGGCTGCCGGTGAAGGGCTACGCCTCCCACGGCGAGTCGTGGTCGTTCGCGCTGGCGCTGCGCCTGGCCTCCTACGACCTGTTGCGCTCCGACGGCGACGACCCGATCCTGATCCTGGACGACGTCTTCGCCGAGCTCGACACCGAGCGGCGGGCGCAGCTCGCCGAGCTGGTCGCGGGGGCCGAGCAGGTCCTGGTGACCGCGGCCGTCGCCGCCGACGTGCCCGCCGCGCTGGCCGGGGCGAGGTTCCTGGTGGGGGAGGGGAAGGTACGCCGCGACGATGACTGATCCCACCGACCCCACCGACCCCACCGAACCCGCTGACGCCCGCGGACCCGACCGCCCCGAGCGGCCCGCCGGGCCCGCCGCCTCCGACGGCCCGACCGCGGCGGAGCCCGACGAGCAGCCGGAGCACCGCCCCGACGGGCTGGAGCTGGCCCGGGCGATCGCACGGGCCACGGCCGGCACGACGTCGGCGGCGCGCCGCCGCAAGCCGCGCCGCGACCGCGGCGGCGGCGGTCGGGTCAGCGGCTCGCACCCCGACGACCGCGACCCCCAGCTGCTCGACGCCACGCTGGCGCGGCTCGTGGGCGACCACGGCTGGGAGCTCGACCTGCGGGTGCACGGCGTCTTCGGGCGCTGGCCCGAGCTGGTCGGCCAGGAGGTCTCCTCGCACTGCACGCCGGAGTCGTTCGCCGACGGGCGCCTGGTCGTGCGCACCGACTCCACCGCCTGGGCCACCCAGCTCAAGCTGCTGGCGCCGACGCTGGTGCGCCGGCTCAACGAGGAGCTGGGCCACGGCACGGTCGTGGTGATCGAGGTGCTCGGCCCCCACGGGCCAACGTGGAAGAAGGGCCCGCGCTCGGTGCGCGACGGTCGCGGCCCGCGCGACACCTACGGCTGACCCGCGGCCGCGTCGCGCCTGCGCCGCTCGGCGCCCCACGGAGCGGCTCCGGCGTACCCGTCCCTGTCCGACCCCCTCCCGTGCGCTCCACGAGGCCCTCAGGGAGCGCTCAGGGCGGTTTTTTCCACAGTGAGGACCCCCGGCTGGGGACGCCTGCGTGAGCAGAGGCCCTCAGCGGGCTATCATGGGCATCTGGGTCGCCTCGCGCGACCCTGCTCATGTCACGCTCCTCGCGGAGCCGGAGTCTGAAGAGGTGGACGTGTCCGAGGACAACCAGGCAGAGATCCCGGAGACGACAGCCCCCCAGCCGCCCAACGGCGTCGAGTACGACGCCTCCGCGATCCAGGTCCTCGAGGGCCTCGAGGCCGTGCGCAAGCGCCCGGGCATGTACATCGGCTCCACCGGCGTGCGCGGCCTGCACCACCTGATCTGGGAGATCGTCGACAACGCGGTCGACGAGTCGCTCGCGGGCTACTGCGACCGGATCGTCGTGACGCTGACCGACGACGGCGCCATCCGGGTCGAGGACAACGGGCGCGGCATCCCCACCGACACCGCCCCGGGCCAGGAGATGCCGGCGGTCACGATGGCGCTGACCATGCTCCACGCCGGCGGCAAGTTCGGCGGGGGCGGCTACAAGGTCTCCGGTGGTCTGCACGGCGTCGGCGTCTCCGTGGTCAACGCCCTGTCGACCCACCTGGTCGTCGAGGTGCGCAACCGCGGCCACCTGTGGCGCCAGTCCTTCACCATCGGGGTGCCCGACGGCCCGCTCGAGCAGGTCCGCGCGATGGAGCCCGGCGAGCGGACCGGCACGACGGTCACCTACTGGGCCTCGCCGGAGATCTTCGAGACCACGGAGTACTCCCTCGAGACCATCTCCGCCCGCTTCCGCGAGATGGCCTTCCTCAACAAGGGCCTCGAGATCGTCTTGCGCGACGAGCGGCCCGCGGCGAGTGAGGTCGCCGACGCGGTCGAGGACAACACCGTCGACCCCGACGACGAGGGCGGCATCGACGACGCCGGCCACGACGCGATCAAGCGCGGCGACGCCGGCGGCCTGGAGCAGGTCTTCAAGTACGACCGCGGCCTGGTCGACTACGTCGAGCACCTCAACCGCCGCAAGACCGCCGCCAACCCGACGGTGATCTCCTTCGAGGCCGAGACCCCGGAGTCGGTGGAGAACCACATGTCGCTCGAGGTCGCGATGCAGTGGAACACCAGCTTCACCGAGTCGGTCCACACCTTCGCCAACACCATCAACACCCACGAGGGCGGCACCCACGAGGAGGGCTTCCGAGCGGCGCTGACCGGGCTGGTCAACACGTGGGGCTTCGAGTGGGGCCTGATGAAGAAGCAGGAGGACCGCGTCTCCGGCGACGACATCCGCGAGGGCCTCACCGCGATCATCTCGATCAAGATGGGCGAGCCGCAGTTCGAGGGCCAGACCAAGACCAAGCTCGGCAACACCGAGGCCAAGGGCTTCGTCCAGCGCCTGATGAACGAGCAGCTCGGCGACTGGCTGGAGAAGAACCCCGCCGAGGGCAAGGACATCGTGCGCAAGGCCCAGGCCGCGCAGTCGGCCCGCCTCGCCGCCCGCAAGGCGCGCGACCTGGCCCGCAACCGCAAGGGCCTGCTCGGCGGCGGCGGCCTGCCCGGCAAGCTCTCGGACTGCCAGTCGACCAACCCCGCGGAGTGCGAGGTCTTCATCGTCGAGGGCGACTCGGCCGGCGGCTCGGCCCGTCAGGGCCGCGACCCGCGCATCCAGGCGATCCTCCCGATCCGCGGCAAGATCCTCAACGTCGAGAAGGCCCGCATCGACAAGGTGCTGGGCAACACCGAGGTGCAGTCGATCATCTCCGCCCTGGGCACCGGCATCCAGGAGGAGTACGACCCGGCCAAGCTGCGCTACCACAAGGTCGTGCTGATGGCCGACGCCGACGTCGACGGCCACCACATCAACACGCTGCTGCTGACGCTGCTCTTCCGCTTCATGCGCCCCCTCATCGAGGGCGGCTACGTCTACATGGCCCAGCCCCCGCTCTACCGCCTGCGGTGGAACAAGCCGGCCGAGCACGAGTTCGTCTACTCCGACGCCGAGCGCGACGCGCTGCTGCGCGAGGGCCAGGCCGCGGGCAAGAAGCTGCCCAAGGAGAACCCGGTCCAGCGCTACAAGGGCCTCGGCGAGATGAACGCCAAGGAGCTGTGGGAGACCACCATGGATCCCGACCAGCGGCTGATGCTGCAGGTCACCCTCGACGACGCCGCCCACGCCGACGAGATCTTCTCGATCCTCATGGGCGAGGACGTCGAGCAGCGGCGCTCCTTCATCCAGCGCAACGCCAAGGACGTCCGATTCCTGGATATCTAGCTCTCTCGCGAGATCGCTAGATTCCGGTAGAACCGACCAGAGAGACCGAGACACGTGACCCAGACCCCGACCGACGGCACCCCTCCCTCCGACGGAGCACCCGGGGGGCGCATCGAGCCCGTCGAGCTGCAGACCTCGATGCAGCGCGCCTACATCGACTACGCCATGGCCGTCATCGTCGGGCGCGCGCTGCCCGACGTGCGCGACGGCCTCAAGCCGGTGCACCGCCGCGTGCTCTACGCGATGTTCGACGGCGGCTACCGCCCCGACCGCGGCTTCTCGAAGTGCTCGCGCGTGGTCGGCGACGTCATGGGTCAGTACCACCCCCACGGCGACACCGCGATCTACGACACCCTGGTGCGCCTCGCGCAGCCGTGGGTGATGCGCGCCCCGCTCATCAACGGCCAGGGCAACTTCGGCTCGCCGGGCAACGACTCCGCCGCGGCCATGCGGTACACCGAGTGCCGGATGGCGCCGCTGGCCATGGAGATGGTCCGTGACATCGAGAAGGAGACCGTCGACTTCCAGCCCAACTACGACGGTCGCTCGCAGGAGCCCGTCGTCCTGCCCTCGCGCATCCCCAACCTGCTGGTCAACGGCTCGGCCGGCATCGCCGTCGGCATGGCCACCAACATCCCGCCGCACAACCTGCGCGAGGTCGCCGCCGGCGCCCGCTGGGCCCTCGAGCACCCCGACGCCAGCCGCGAGGAGCTCCAGGACGCCCTGATCGAGCGGATCAAGGGCCCCGACTTCCCCAACGGCGCGCTCATCACCGGCCGTCAGGGCATCGAGCAGGCCTACCGCACCGGTCGCGGCTCGATCACCCAGCGCGCGGTGATCGAGGTCGACGAGGACGCCAAGGGCCGCACCTGCCTGGTGGTCACCGAGCTGCCGTACATGGTCAACCCCGACAACCTCGCGCTGAAGATCGCCGAGCTCGCCGACTCCGGCAAGGTCCAGGGCATCTCCGACGTCCGCGACGACACCTCCGACCGCACTGGTCAGCGGCTCGTGGTCGTGCTCAAGCGCGACGCCGTGGCCCGCGTCGTGCTCAACAACCTGCTCAAGCACACCGAGCTGCAGACCAACTTCAGCGCCAACATGCTGGCCCTGGTGGACGGCGTGCCGCGCACCCTGAGCATCGACCAGTTCATCAGCAACTGGGTCGAGCACCAGGTCGAGGTCATCCGCAGGCGCACCGAGTACCTCCTGCGCGAGGCCGAGCGGCGCGCCCACATCCTGCGCGGCCTGGCCAAGGCCCTCGACCAGCTCGACGAGGTCATCGCGCTCATCCGCCGCTCGCCCGAGGTCGCCGATGCGCGCGACGGGCTGATGGAGCTGCTCGAGATCGACGACGTGCAGGCCATGGCGATCCTCGACCTCCAGCTGCGCCGCCTGGCCGCGCTGGAGCGGCAGAAGATCATCGACGAGCTGGCCGAGATCGAGCTGACCATCGCCGACCTCCAGGACATCCTGGCCAACGTCACCCGACAGCGTCAGATCGTCTCCGACGAGCTGGGCGAGATCGTGGAGAAGTACGGCGACGACCGGCGCACCCAGATCATCGCGGCCGACGGCGACCTGTCGATGGAGGACCTGATCCCCGACGAGGAGCTCGTCGTCTCCATCACCCGCGGTGGCTACGCCAAGCGCACCCAGCGGGCGCAGTACCGCACCCAGAAGCGTGGCGGCAAGGGCGTGCGCGGCGCCACGCTGCGCGGCGACGACGTCGTCGAGCACTTCATCGCCACCTCCAACCACCACTGGCTGCTCTTCTTCACCACCGCCGGCCGGGTCTACCGCACCAAGGCCTACAACCTGCCCGAGGCCTCCCGCGACGCCAAGGGCGGCCACGTGGCCGGCCTGCTGTCGTTCCAGCCCGACGAGTCGATCGCCCAGGTGCTCGCGATCCGCGACTACGACCAGGCCGACTACCTCGTCCTGGCGACCCGCAGCGGGCTGGTGAAGAAGACCCGCCTCGGCGACTACAACAGCCCGCGCCAGGCCGGCGTCATCGCGATCAACTTCCGCGAGGACGACGACGAGCTGATCGGCGCCGAGCTGGTGGGCTCCGAGGACGACATCCTCCTGGTCTCCCGCAAGGGCCAGTCGATCCGCTTCCGCGCCGACGACACCCAGCTGCGCCCGATGGGCCGCGCGACCTCGGGCGTCTCGGGCATGAAGTTCCGCGACGGCGACTCGCTGCTGTCGATGTCGGTCATCCGTGCGGCGCAGGTGGCCGCCGAGATGGCCGCGGGCCTCGACACCGAGACGGACCTGGACGCCCCCGACGTGGAGGCCTCCCCGGAGCAGGTGGAGGAGGTCAAGCCGCAGTACGTCTTCACCATCACCGACGGGGGCTTCGCCAAGCGCACCCGGATCTCGGAGTACCGCCTGCAGTCGCGCGGCGGCATCGGCATCAAGGCGATGTCGCTGGCCAACGAGGACCGCGGCGGCCTGGTCGGTGCGTTCATCGTCGAGGACGGCGACGAGATCATGGCCATCACCCAGAGCGGCCAGGTCGTGCGCAGCCCTGTCAACGAGGAGTTCCGCCCCACGGGCCGCTCCACGATGGGCGTGAAGTTCGTCGGCCCGAAGGCCGGTGACGCGGTCGCCGTGGTGGCCCGCTCGGTCGAGGCCAAGGTGGAGGAGCAGGTCGAGGAGTCGGCCGATGCAGACGCGGATGCAACAATCGAAGGCGGTGACGCGTCGCAGGACGTGAGCGCCACCGCTGATGATGTCGCCGACGCCGCTGTCGACGGCGCCGCCGACGAGACCACCTCCGTGACCGATGACGGAGAGGGCGAGGACTGATGACCGACCGACCCGCCGAGCGGGGCGCCACCCGCACCGATCCCCAGCCCGGGGGCAGCGCCTCCGGCGCGAGGGCCGCCGACGACCCCGACGCCACCGCCACGCGGCCGGCGCTGACCGACCGGGTGCAGTCGGCCTTCTCCTCGATGACGCAAGAGAAGAAGGCCAAGGCGACGGGCACCACCGTCACCCCGGCGGCCGGCGGCGCTCCCTCCCGGGGCCCGCGCCGGGCGCGCCTGCGGCTGACCCGCATCGACCCCTGGTCGGTGATGAAGACGTCGTTCCTGCTGGCCATCGCCTTCGCCGTCGTCACCGTCGTCTCGGTGCTCATGGTCTGGTCGGTGCTCGGCGCCGCCGGCGTGTGGGACTCCATCAACGAGACCGTGCGCAACATGATCGGCGGCCAGGAGGCCGGCGACTTCGACGTCGAGAACTACGTCGGCACCTCCCGCGTCCTGGGCTTCACGATGCTGGTGGCCGCCATCGACGTCGTGCTGATCACCGCCGTCGCCACCCTCGGCGCGTTCCTCTACAACATGGCCGCCGCGCTGCTCGGCGGCATCGAGGTCACCCTCTCCGAGGACAACTGACACCTCGCGGCGCCGCGGCCGGACCACCGGCCGCGGCCCGTTTTGTCCCGGCCCGGCGCGGTGGGGTAACGTCACGCCTCGGTCGCCCGGCGTCCACCCCGATCCAGGTCGGGAAGAGGGCCTATAGCTCAGACGGTTAGAGCGCTTCCCTGATAAGGAAGAGGTCACAGGTTCAAGTCCTGTTAGGCCCACCAGCACGACCACCGCCTCCCGCTCCACGAGGCACAGCCGGAGTCACCGATCGCCCCACCACTGCGGAGGCACACCGTGAAGAAGATCGTCCTGCTGGCCCTCGCCGCCGCCGGAGCCGTCCTCACCAAGCGCAAGCTCGACGAGAGCCGCTCGGAGCAGGCCCTGTGGGCCGAGGCCACCGACCCGGTCGCCCGCTCCTGAGGCCTCGGCCTCCCACCGACTGATCCACCAGGTGGCCCCCGCGGCCACACCCGCGGCTCACGCCGTACGGGGCCTTGGCGCAATTGGTAGCGCACCTGCTTTGCAAGCAGGGGGTTGCGAGTTCGAGTCTCGTAGGCTCCACCAGAGAAACCGCAGGTCAGCCTGCGGTTTCTGTGATTTCCGGAGTGTTCCGGTCGACTTCGGGATCGGTCTCTAGGGGGACTGGTGGGGGAAATCTAACCCAACAGGCACCGCTGGCACTTTTACCTTTCGCCCCGTCGGTCGCAAAAATCGAACTATGGTGAGCGTCGCTATAGATCAGTCGCGTACGGGGGCTCGCAGTTGGTTTCGCATGTGCATGGGCAGAGCACTGGTGACACGCCCCCTCAGACGGACCCCTTCGACGCCGATTGGATGACGCCCAGGTCCCCGTGGCCAAAGGCAGACGATCAGACCCATATGCCTATCGGCACGACGCACTTGGCCGCTGGCGGACCCCGCGCGAACGCCTCCCAGCGCCGCCGGGCCACCGCCGAGGCAGTCGAGAAAGCGTTGCGTACTCGCCCAGACGAGCCGCTGTCACTCGCTGCCCTCTACGAGGCAGCCTTCGACCTCGTGGACTTCGTCCCCACCGAGAACGACGTGAGCTTGGCCGCCCGAGCTCTGGTGACAACCCGAGAGAACTTCTTCAGGGTCGGCCAGGGCGCGTACGCGTGGGCGCCAGACGGAACCCCGCCCCCACCGCCGCCTCCGGCTCGAGTCGTCGCCATGATGGAGTTGCGGCGAAGTGGCCGAACCTTGGACGAGATCGGCAAGGTCTTCGGGATCACTCGGGAACGCGTGCGGCAACTCATGCGCAAGCACGGGGGCCCCGACGCGGCATCGGTGAGGCAGGCACAGATCGAGCGGAACCGGTCCGAGGAGCATGCGCACGGCATGTCCGTCTCGGCGGCCATCCGGGATGTGCTCGCTGACATGAATCCGAGGTCCGTCGAGGAAGTCGCGACTTTGACCGGGATCGCCAGCGAGGACATGGCCAGATGCTGGCCGGACGATCTGGCGCATCTCCGGCTGTGGGCGACGACGGCTCCCGAGAACCGCTGGTCGGACGAGGAGATCATGGACGCCATGAGGGCGGCCGCCGTGTACGAGTACCCGTTGACTTCGAAGGCCTACACAGCCCTCCTCGCAGTGGGCCAGATCACCGGCCCCTCAGTCCCGAGGATCGGCCAGCGGTATGGATCCTGGACAGCCGCCTGTGAGGCTGCGGGCGTTGAACCCGGTCGAACGGTCCGCAGTCATTATCAGTCGAAGTGGAACGACAAGGACATCGCGGACATTGTTCGTCAGTATCTGCTCGACCCAAGCGCGCCGAACTCCGCACACCGATTCGACGAGTGGAGGCGAGTGAACGTGCCCGACGGTCCATCCTTCCAGACCGTGCGCAACCGGTTCGGTTCATGGACTGAGGCGAAGCGTCGAGCGTTGAAGCCGACGGGATCCGAGGATGAGTGAAGTCACACGTTTGGACGGGATCCTGGCTACGACCATCGACGACAACACGCGGAAAGGAATCTGGGAGTCAGCGTCGGCCATCCTGAAGCATGGTCCCAACCCAGGTCAGGCAAGCGATCCGACCGTGCTCGCGCTGGGCTACGTGCAGTCCGGCAAGACGACCTCGATCACCGCGCTTGCTGCCGCTGCCGCGGACGAGGGCTATCAGGTCATCGTTGCTCTTCTTGGGTCCACCAACCTGCTTCTCGATCAGAACAAGCAGCGGCTCGAAGGGTCCCTAGGGATCACGACTCGCAGCGACTACGTCTGGATCAGCGAGACGAACCCAGCCACCGACGCTGCGGGCAAGAAGCTTCGCAGCTTCGTCGACATGGGCCGGGTATGTCTTGTGCCTGTGCTCAAGCACGCAGGACGCATCAGGGCCGTTGCGAAGCAACTGGCGAAGCTTCCGGACGAGTTGCGCGTGCTCGTCATCGACGACGAGGCAGACCAGGCGTCGCTGAACACCAGCAAGGACGCCGAAAGTCAGACCTACGCTGCCATTCGCGAGCTGCGGTCGTCCGTACCGAGCCATCTCTACGTGCAATACACGGCAACGCCGTACGCGCCCCTCATGCTGGACGCTGCCGACATACTGAGCCCCCAACACGTGGAGTTCCTGACCCCGGGCGAGGGATACACAGGCGGCAAGCAGTTCTTCATCGACCATGCCGATCGAGTCGTTCGCAACGTGCCCATGTTGGACGAGCAGGCCTCCAAGAGCCCACCGCTACAGTTACAGAAGAGCCTGCATCAGGCCCTGTCGTCGTTCCTAGCAGGCACTGCACTCCTTCTACTCAAGGACGCGGCGAGCCCGCCGATCAGCATGCTGGTTCACTCCACGGCTCGCAACGACGTTCAGGCGCGGTACGAGTTCCTCATTCGCCGGCAGCTGGACCAGTGGCGCAAGGCCTTGGTGCCCGACGACCCCGAAACAATTCCAGAGTCCATCACCGACGAACGCGAACGGCTCGTGCAGAACGGTGCCTCAGACGTCGACGATCAGACCTTCGCTCACAAGCTGAAGTTCGTACTCGCACAGGCAATGACCTGGCTCGTGAACAGCGCGGCTGACATCAACAAGGTCGACTGGCACGTATCGCCCGTCCACGTCCTCGTCGGCGGCAACAAGCTCGATCGAGGATTCACCGTCGAAGGGCTCACGGTCACCTACATGAACAGGCCTGCGAGTCCGCAGGTAGACACACTTGAGCAACGTGCTCGAGCCTTCGGCTACCGAAGGGACTTTCTGCCCTACTGCCAGTTCTTCGCCAGCAAGAAGACGATCCGCTCCCTTACCGAGATCGTGCACACCGAAGAGGACCTACGCGCGCGACTGCACGATCACATCGAGAGCGGTGGGTCGGTTCACACGTGGGCGCGCGAGATCGGACTCGTGCTGCCGGACGGGATGACACCTACTCGATCGAGCGTGGTTTCAGCCCTGTCGACGATGGGGCTGGGCTGGCACCAGATGCGCACGCCCTCTCGCCAGGCTGTCGACACATCTCACAACTACGGACTTCTCGAGGATCTTGGCCTGTTGGACGCCCCGCGAGTCTGCCAGGGTCGCCTGGCATTTCGCACCCTCACGGTCGAGTCACTCGAACCCTTGGAGCGCCTCTTCACACAATGGGCTCGTCCCGACTACAGCCCAGGATGGCTCCACGACGAGTTCGCGGGTGCCATCGGCCGCGGCTTCACTCACCTGAAGAGCGCCACCATCATGCTGATGGAGGACGGCGAGGCTCCACGCAAGCGCCGATGGTCTGGTGAGCTTGGCTTCGTCAATCTCTTCCAGGGCCGCGACCTGAAACCACAGCAGAACGGTGACTTCTATCCCGGGGACCGACTCGTGGAGAACCTGGAGAACGAGCCGAACCAGATCGTGATCCAGATTCATCGCACTCAAGTGCGGCAGCACGAGGACGACGGCGAGGTGCTGGCGCTCGCGGTCTACCTCGGATCAGGGCTCGTAGTTCGAAAGGAACGGAATGTCTGAACACCTCCCGGCCAGCGCGGGTCGCCCGTCGAGCGCCCCTCTGTCAGCTCTGCGTCTCGATCCGGAGAATCCGCGCATACCCGAGACGCACCGCACCAAGGACACCGCTGAGCTCGCGACGCTGCTAGAGATGGGGTTCGAGGCCTATCCCGTCGCGCAGTCGATAGCCGAACTGGGCTTCTTCAATGCCGAGCCACTCATCGTGATCCCCAGCCCCGATGAGGCGAACGCCTGGATCGTCGTCGAGGGGAACCGACGGCTCACCGCACTCATCGGACTGGCCTATCCCGAGATTCGAGCAGGCTTCGCGACACCCGATCGTTGGGAGAAGTTGGCCGCCAGCCGCTCGATCAGCCCCGAGATGGCGGTCCCGATCGTCGTCCACGAGACCCGCGAGACGACGCATGCGGAGATCGCGCGAGTTCACGTCGTCGGCAAGCTCGGGTGGCGTCCCTTCATGCAGGCTCGGTACATCGCTGCTCGCGTGGCAGAGGGACGAACACTGCAGGAAGTCGCTGACCTGATCGGCATTCCCAAGAGCAAGGCTGCCGATCTGTACCGCGACCAGGCCGTGCTGACACAGGCTGCGAACCTCGGGCTTGAGACCTCGCAGGTCGAGAGTGCCTTCTCGGTGCTCACCGTGGCCATGGGCAGCACGAAGATCCGCGGCCACGTTGGCGCACCGTTGGGATCGCAGACTGTGATCGGACAGGATCCCGTGCCCGCCGACAGATTCGATGAGCTCAAGGAGGTGATCCAGTGGGTGTTCGGCGACGAGGAGCACGAGTCCCTGATCTCTGACTCGCGGCAGATGTCGCAACTCGGCAACGTCGTCGCCTCTGAGGTCGGACTCGAAGCGCTACGCGAGGGCAAGACGCTTGAGGAGGCGAAGCAACGGATACAGGAGAAGGGCCTGGACCCGCTGAAGGCGCTGACACTGAAGCTCAACGCTGCCAAGAACTCGCTGAACGCCGCCAGCGGCGACGTCGCCGAGTTCGCGATCGACGCCGAGGTTCAAAGCCTCGTCGACGACATCGAGTCACTGGTTGGAAGCATTCGGTCGACCCTCGATGACGTCACCGCAGAGACCGACCTCTAGCAAATGACGGACCTGGAGGTCTCGACCACCGAAGCCATCGCAGACTGGATCGAGACCAGTGTGCTCGTCAGCCGCTCAGGCCACTTCGGACGCGACAAGCTGGACGACCTGGCGCAGAGCGAGATCGGCGCCTCCTCGATGAAGGTCGCTATGGCGCTCGACACGATGGCCAAGCGGGCAAGCGTGCTCGGTAGCTCCTACCCGTTTGTCGTCAGCGACCTCGCAGTCCTGCGACGAGACGGCGCGCATGCCGGCCACTATGCGGCACTGCTTCACCTCACGCCAGGTTCGGTCGCGCGTCAGACGGTGCGGGCGTCCGATACCGCCGTGATGGGCGAGCTGCTCGAGGAGATTAGCGAGGCCGCGCTTGCAAATTTTTGGGGCGATGGCGGGAACGCCGTGTCGTTCGGATACCCGTCGAAGCACGGCCGTCCAGAGTCATTTGATCAGGCTGTGGGATGGCTCGCCAAACGAATCGGCGTTGAGCCGGGACGGGGATACCGCCCGCCACGCCGAAAGGACGGCGGCGTCGACGTCGTCGCCTGGCGTCAGTTCGCGGACCGCCGACCGGGCTTTCCTGTCGCACTCGCCCAATGCACGATCCAGGCAGAGACCTTCACCAAGACCACCGACATAGACCTTCGACTCTGGGCAAGTTGGCTCGCGATGGACGTCGACCCCCTTAGCCTGCTGGTCATTCCAGGGACGATTCGGGCCGCCGGCCCAGATTGGAGACAACTGGCCACCGTGGTCATGGTCATTGATCGCCTTCGACTGCTCGAACTCCTCGGGCGTGGTCCCACAAAGGACGTTGACAATTCGTGGGTAACCGGAACGACCTCGTTGTTGCAAGCAGTCGTGAGAGCGTCAGAGCTGTGACCACCAAGGCTGACATCGTCTGGGACATCGCACTGCAACTCGGAGCGGAGCCTCCGAGGATGTCCACGGGATCGACGGAGCCCCGAGAGATCTTCGAGATCGTCAACGACCGCCTAGGACTCGGCATCGACAGCCGGCTCACGAAACCCGACATGGCTCGCCAGATCGTCGAGGCCGCAGGCTTGACCTGGAACGCCCACTACGAATCCAGTGGCGGGACGGTGACCAAGGTGGGCCTTGCGGCAGTGCTCGAGGCTGTCGAGCACTTTGTTGCCTGATTGGGTCGCTGATCAGCCGGCGACACGGCGAGCGTCAGCCGAGCGACGACGCCTAACGATGACCTCGCGGCTCGAATCACGATGACGCTCAAGGGCCTCGTCTGGGCTGATCGCCGACTCCTCGACGGCTAGCGCGAGGCGTGGCGCGCGGCGTCGCACGGCGGCCAATGAGCTAAGCACGTGCTCGCGGAAGACGTGGTATGCGGCGCCGACGTTCACACCGTTGCCCATCTGCTTATAGGTGGCAGCGTCGGGCTGGTCACCGAAGTCGAACCACTCCGGCAGGCCCTGCAGCCGAGCAGCCTCGCGAGGGGAAATTCGGCGGAGACGATCGCCAAGGATGCTCGTTTGAGTGATCGCCACCAGCGCTGGAACGTAAGTCGCCTGCTTCACTCGCAAGCCGGACGGTCGCAGGTGCATTACCGTCTCGGCTAGTGAACTGGCGGCCTGCGCCTGCCATTCGAACTTCCTTCGGGACGACGGGAAGTCGCGGAGGTAGTTCCATCGGGAGAGCCAGTCCTCTAGAACGTCCTGGTGCTCGGTGTAGAAAGCCGCGTTTTTGCGAAGGAACGAGGCCTTCCAGTCCGCGGTCCCGACAGGGACCACCAGGTCGTCCTCGTGGATGAACGCGTCGACCCACACCGGGAAGCCCGGCAGCTTCTCGACACCTGCGGATCGCAGCGTAACCACGAAGTCGTTCCACGCTTCCACCCAAGTCGTCTCCGCAGGTCCAAGATTCAGCCGCAACTTATTTCGGAGCTCTGGATCGGGCTGGACGGGCAGATGTGTCTCTAGGTCCCACTCGGATGGTGACCAACCGTCGACTGGAAGGTGAGGGACTGACGGATCGACATCGATGCGGGAGCCGCGGGTTCCGACATACGTCGCCATGATGAAGACGCGCTCGCGAACTTGCGGTCGTCCTCCACGCTCGGGCGGAAGCAGATGCGGCGAAAACACGATCGGCCGAGACGACACCTGGTAGCCGAGCTCCCGGAGCGAGCGGACAATCACGATCCACTCGTGCCTATGACGCGGCCCGTAGATGTTCCGGACGTTCTCCAGCAGAACGACGGTTGGCCTCCGCACCTCAAGAATCCGAAGGATGTTCCAGAACAACGTTCCGCGTGCCTCGTCCATGCCCCGCTGGAAGCCAGACTTCGAGAACGGCTGGCACGGAAAGCCGGCAGCCAAGACATCGTGCTTGGGCACCCGCATGTGGGTCTCGGTGTCATTGATGATGTCGCCGTGAGCCTGGATGCCCCAGTTCCGCTCGTAGACAGCAGCGGCCTCAACGTCCTTCTCGACAGCGTAGACGCACTCGCCACCCAGGGCGCCGAGAGCAGCGTGGAACCCGCCAACGCCTGCGAACAGATCGACGAAGGTGAACGGAGCCGAGCTCATGTCAGCTAGCTTAGCTGAGATTTCAGCTTTGTGCGTACGTTCTCGCATGGTGTTTCCCGTCCGTTGCCCCGATCCCGGCGTGCGACTCACAGACGTCGCCAAACCTGGATGGTAGACGCCACCACCGACGGATTGCGGAGCTGCCGCCTGGAGGAGTTGGGGCGGGCGGCGGCCAATTTCGGCAATCCGCTGATAGCCGACGACCTCTTCCTGGACGATTTGATGCGTGGTGTCTGGACCTTGGAGTGACGACGAGATCGGCGTGACCGTCGATGTCTACTTCCGCATGCTGACACTCGAGCTCGCTGGCGAGAGCTACACGAAGACTGAGTTCCGTCGTGAGGTCGAGCGGGACGTCGCTCGCTCGTCGGGCGCGATCGAGTACAAGTTCAATAACGTCTCGGCGGTCCTCGACGAGTTGGGCGCCGTCTGGATTCCTGGGTATATGCCGCTGCGCAACGTCCAGGATCGGCTACGGGTTGTCGTTCGCGAGCGCTTCGAGGCGGACAGCGAACTCCGCGCCTTCATGCTGAAGGCAGTGGCCGATGGTGACGTCGATCCCTCCGACCTCGGCGCAGAGGTCGCCCCACCGAACGCCGACTGGCCAGCGGCCCGGGGCGCACGTGTCGGCGTCCTGGGACTCGACTTCGCGGCGATTGAGTCATCCAACAGAGCCCTCGGGCGTGCAGGCGAAGAATCCGTGCTTGTTTGCGAGCGCGGACGGCTGGCTACCGCGGGCCGCGCAGATCTCGCAGCGGAGGTCCGCCATGTCTCTGTAGTCGACGGCGACGGACTGGGTTACGACATTCGGTCCTTCCAAGGCCTGACCGATGAGCCGGTCTTCATCGAGGTCAAGACCACGCGGTATGGCAAGGAAGTGCCCTTCTACATCTCCGGAACCGAAGTCTAGGCGTCCATCGATCTCGGGCCGGCGTACCGGCTGTGGCGCGTGTATCGCTACGGCAAGGCGGACACCGGCTACTACCGGCTGCCAGGCCCGTTGACTCAGCACGCCCGGCTCAGGCCCGACACCTATCGTGGGCTGCCCTCAGTTGGATCCTGACTCCGGACGGCCACGGCTACGGCCGTCGCGACCGTCTCGGGATCGTCATGCTCCCAGAAGCGAAGGACGGTCCATCCAGCGTCCTGCAGCCGTGAGGTGGTGTCGGCGTCACGGGCGACGTTCTGAGCCAACTTTTCCGACCAGTAGGACGCGTTCGTCCGCGCTACGGTCCGATGCTTCGGGCAGGCGTGCCAGTAACAGCCATCGATGAATACGGCGATGCGCTGCTTGGTGAAGACGATGTCGGCCGTGCGGTTGAGACCCGGCTCCGGTCGATGGGCGACGCGGAAGCGGAGGCCGGCTGCGTGGAGTCGGCGCCGGACTGCGAGTTCAGGCGTGGTGTCTCGGGACCTGTTGCCCTTCATCACCTTCCGAGCGGCGGTGCTGCTTGCCCAGCTCTCATACGGTGGCATGCACTCATCATCCGTGGCTTAGCCCGTGGCTACATATCGGACGGGCCGCGCCCGGTGGACCCGGTGTCGGACCTCGGGCCCCGCCGGATTCGGTCGCTACCCGACACACCGAGCCACACAGGCCTAGAGAGTCGAGCAACTGAGTCCCCGGATCTGCCGTACCGACCCGCTCCCAACTATCGGGGACTCAGCAACCCGTCGCGGCAATTGGCGGAGGGATGACTCGGTCCTTCCTCGACCGAGGTAGAGCGTCGACCGGCTTCGCCGCCGCTACTGAGCCATGGAGCCCAGCGACCTCTTCCTCAACGAAAGCACGGATATCTGGCCATTCAGGCCACGACGTAGGGTCGATCAAGCGCAATTCGTGTACAAGTCGTCCCCGATCCCACAGGTACGTCACGTTCGTCCCTGCACGCTCCCACCAGGGATCCTTCGGCCTCATAAAGAAGGGAACTGCGAAGCCCACTAAAGGGTCAGATTTGACCCGGATCCACTCGCGCCAATCTTCAGGGACTACATCACGGGGCTTCTTGACAAAGGCACGCTGGATTGTGTTCTGGGCAAGTACGATCGGGAACGCGATCTGCCCGTCTGGAAACGGGGCCCAGCCGATGATGTCAACCCCCCCGTCCAGTGACTCCGAATATGCCTCGTGACTACGGAGCCCAACGCCAAGACGTTTGGCAAGCCACTCGACGGCTTTCGGGAACTCGCTTGGCCGTCCCCCGCGCGGGGGCCAACCGAACACCAGCGCCTGGGCTCGGGGGCCAAGCGCGGCTCGGACGGCTTCGCGTACAACTGCGTCAAAGAGTGGGTCGGAGCGGGGATAGTCTTTGGCCAGTCGCAGAGGGGTCTCTCTAAGGGACAAAAGCGTCAGGAAGGAATAGAGGTCCGAACTTCCGCTTTTGTCGAAACCGACGCCGTTGTCCACGGTGAAGAATGGGTAGTGCGTCCCCATGTGGCGAGCCCGTCGATCAATCTCTGCAAAAGCGAAGTCAAGTTCCTCCTCTGAGGGAGCTTGCCCGCTGGTCCATCCGTCCCGCACTTCGGCGAGTGAAAGATATTCCTCGCCTGAAACGAGCATCTCCGCCTCGATGTAGTGCGCGAGTTCGACGGGATCCGAACTCTTGGGCGCTTCGATCCAAGTCATTCGTTGCCCTCGCCGGTGCCGGGCTGCGCCAATATATCGTCCACAAGGTCGTGGAGTTCCCCCAACAGCTCTACCGTCGGGCGTGGGAGATCCACCCCAGCCTCGCGCGGCCTAGTGGCCCGCAGTTGACTAAGCGCTGTGTCGACGGCTCGGGCGAATTGCTCATCAGGATCCTTGGTGGCCGCCTCAGCTTGGGTCAGCGTGCCGCCGCGACGCAGAACCTCGAGACCTCGACCAGAACTATCCGCGAGCACTCGCGATAAAGTGCCCAACTGGCGAGAGTCGGTGAGCAGCGGCGGTTGTGACTTCGTGCCGAATATCCAAACTAGAACTTCCTGAAGTTCTTGTTTACGATCATCGGGCAGCGGCCAATGCTCCGGATCGACATGGCGAGGCGCGGGACCGCCTATGTGGTCCCGAATACCACGGTTCCCCATTGCTGCATTAAACACACCGAACTTCTGACGAGCGGGGCTGGTGTCAAGGCGGAACATCTTTGTGCCCTGCTCCAGGATGTCGTGATCGCGGTACATCGCTCGGACCGCTGTCGGAGTCTTGCCGACGAGTTCAGCAACATCGACGAGGGAGTTTCCGGCTTCCACTAACCCGACGATGTATCTGGCCTGGGCATACGCGCCCCATGGCTCAATGCCGGCGATGTGTCTGTACCCAAGGAGCGGCGCAATGCTTCGCTCATCCTCGACGATCAGAACAGGAAAGACAGCAGCCGGATCGAGTTTGGGCAGAACCTTCCAACCCTTGTTCTCGCTGATGAACTCGTCACGAAGTGCATCGTGCTGAAGGCCGAGAAGCGCCGTCAGCCGCCGGTTGCCTTCAATCACTCGATACTTCTCGCCATGGCGCACGGCGATCATCGGCTCGCTCAAGAAGTACTGATGCCTTGATATGGACTCTGCAATCCGAAACGGGTGATACTCCTTGGCCATGAGAACGGCCAGGGCCCTCTGGCGTTCATCGCCGTCTGGTTCATCCTCATCGCCGAGTTGATCCTCGGACCGCAAACGCGGGTTATGCCAGTCGAGCAGTAGTTGACCTGTCGGCAACATCTCGAGCGTGCCCTGGTCTGCAGCGGGAACCATATGCGTAACTTACAAGGTTCCTGCCCGTGGACTCAGCGTTGTGGGGGGAGCGAAGACTGAACCAGCCCCAATTGCATCCAGTCCCAGTCAGTGGCGGAGCAAGTGCGCTGCAAACCTGACACCAGGGACGCCTTGCTCGCGCGACACGACACTTCCGATGACGAGGAATGACGAGCGCCTACGAGTCCGAGATCCGGCGTCCCCACAGGTCCCTTGAACGATTCAAACCGAGCGGCATGCATGCTACGAATGTCCGTAGATCGGTCCGCCCCTCGGGGCGGGTCGAGCGTCATTTCAAGGCTAGGTGACGACGGCTGACGGGCGGTGACGACGGCGATGCACGGTGGGGTCAAGTTCTACCGCGGCTCCCCGTCCGCCGCGCGCTCGTACGTCGAGGCCGACCGTTCGCGGGTCGACGACTACTACCTCGCCGAGGGCACCGGGGTGGCCGAGCGCTACGTCGCTTCGACTCCGCTGGGGGAGGGGGGACGCGGTGTTCTCGCAATTATGGACGGGGGGACGTTGGATGGGGACGCCTACGAGCGGTGGGTCGCCGGCTACAACCTCGACAGCGGGACGCCGAAGGGCCGGCTGCGCGATGACGCACACGCGCTGCGGTTCGTCGAGGTCGTCGTGAACGGTCCGAAGTCGTGGTCGCTCGCCGCCGCACTTCACTCCGACGTTGCGACGGCGTACGACGCGGCAATGGATCGCGCGGCTGGTGAGGTGATCGGGTGGGTGGCCGAGCACGCCACCACCCGCGTCGGGCCACGTGGCCGGCAGGTGCAGGTCCCGGTGGAGAAGCTCGAGGCGGCCCTCGTGCGTCACTACACCTCGCGAGCCGGTGACCCGCACCGCCACCTCCACGTGCAGTTCAACGCACGCGTGTTCGCGCGCGAGGCGTGGCGCGGGCTGCACTCGGTCGGTGTCGTCGACAGCATCGAGGCGCTCAACGGGATCGGGCACGCGGCCGTGATGTGCGACCCCGAGTTCCGGACGGCCCTTGCCGCGCGTGGCTACACGCTCGATGAGGCCGGTGAGATCCAGCAGCTCGCGCCGTACGCCGGACGGTTCAGCCAGCGCGCCGCACAGATCGGTCGCAACGTCGACCGATACGAAGCCGCCTGGCGCGCCGAGCGCCCCGACCAGGAGCCCGGCCCGCGACTGCGCCAGACCTGGGACCGACGCGCCTGGGCCGACGCGCGGCCCGACAAGGTCGTGCCCAGCAGCGGCGCCGACCTCGTCGCCGCATGGAACAACGAACTACGCGACCTCGGCTTCGCCCCTCCCGCCACCGCGCAGACCATCTCGACGGCGCACCCGACAGCACAGCTGGGTCTGCAGATCGGTCGGATCAACCGCGACGTCGCCGCCGACCTCGTGCTCACCCGGCTCGGCGCCAAGCGGTCGGCGTGGAACGCACCGGACATTCGTGGGGAGGTCGAGCGACTGATCGCCTCCGTCGGCGTCGTCGCCGAACGAGCGGTCCGGCACGAGCTGGTCGAAGGCAGCGCTGAGCGCGCTTGGGCCCGGGGCGTGCCGTTGCTGGACCGAGGGGACGTCCCCGAACACGTCCGCAGCCTGACCTCCGACCACGTGCTCGCCGCCGAAGCCGACCTGGTCAACACCATCGCCGCTCGCGCCTCGCAACCGGTGACCACTGCGGGCCGGCTCCGCGACAGCCGGCACCTCGACCCGGCGCAGCAACGCGTCGTCGCGGCGCTGGCTGGCGGCGCTGGTCTGCTCGTGATCGAAGGTGCCGCCGGAACTGGCAAGACAGCAACCCTCGCGGCCGCACGCGAGGTACTCGATGCATCGGAACGTCGACTCGTGGTCGTCACTCCCACCCTCAAGGCTGCCCAAGCAGCACGGCAGCAGGTCGGCGCCGACGCCTTCTCCGCCGCATGGCTCATCCACCAACACGGCTACCGCTGGGACGACGACGGCCACTGGACACGAGTCAACCCTGCACCCGGCGCTGCGCCGGACGCACGCGCCCGCCTGCTCCCGGGCGACGTCCTCCTCGTCGACGAGGCCGGCATGCTCGACCAGGACACCGCCCGCGCGCTGTTCGCGATCGCCGACCGGGCGCACGCCACCATCGCGCTGCTCGGAGACCGCCACCAACTCCCAGCTGTTGGTCGCGGCGGCGTCCTCGACCTTGCCGCACGCTGGGTGCAACCCGCAGCCCACCACGAGTTCGAGTCGGTCCACCGGTCCAGCGATCCCGCGTACGCCAACCTCAGCCTGCTCGTGCGTACTGGTGAGCGATCTGGTGAGATCTTCGACAAGCTTTACGAGCGCGGACAGATCGTCCTCCACGCAAGTGAGGTCGAACGCACCGCAGCCCTGGCCGCCATCGGCGCCGTCGGCCTTGATGACGGTGATCAGCTCGTCATCGCCGACACCCGCGACCAGGTCGCTGCGCTTAACGCAGCCATCCGCGACCGCCGCCACGGCGCCGGCGCATCGACTCCTGCACCATCTGGTGCGCCGGTTGGTGAGCGGGCTGGTGAGCCCGTCACCTGCCGCGGTGAGCGGATCGGCCTCGGCGACCGAGTCGCCACCCGACGCAACGACCGCGACCTCGCAGTCGCCAACCGGGACGCCTGGACCGTCGCGGGGATCGGCGCGGACGGCAGCCTGCTCGTCATCGGCCGCGCCGGCCAACGCAACCTGCCCGCCGAATACGTCCGCGCGCACGTCGAGCTCGCGTTCACCACCACCGCCTACGGAGCCCAAGGCGAGACCGTCGACTCCGCCCACTTCGTGCTCGGGCAGACGACCGGCGCCGCCTCGGCGTACGTTGGTTTGACCCGGGGCCGTCACCACAACACCGCCCACCTCGTCGCCGAGTCCGTCGACGACGCCCGCAGCCAATGGGTCGAGGTCTTCAGCCGTGGCCGCGCCGACCTCGGACCACTGCACGCCGCACAGAAGGCCGCTGACGACATCGACCGGTACGGACCGAACGACCGTCGTACCTCGGCGGCATTGCAGGCGGCCGCGCTACGCGACAGCCCACGTCGCCCACCCCAGCCGATCCCCACCTCCTCGCCGACTGCTCACGGGATCGGACGCTGACCACTTGCTCCCGTCGAGTGATCGCCCGGAGCGGGACGGTCGACATAGGTGACCAGGAGAGGCTCTGGTCTCGACAGCCGCGGCCACAGACGTCCGAACCGCCGAGCACGAGGTTGCCTCTCCAGATGAGCCGCCGAACCTCGTCGGCGGCCAGGACGAGAGGCGACGTGATGGTGACACCAATCGGCATCCCAGACGACTGGGACGACAACAACCTGATCCTGTTCGAGGAGTTCTGCGACCTCATCCGCACACCGCAGCGCACCGTCCGCGACTGGCGACAGCGGGGCGTCGGCCCACGATGGACCCGCTTCCAGGGAGTCGGCCGGCTCTACATCACAGTCGCCGAGGCCCGTCGCTTCCTCGCCTCGGCCACCGTTACGCGAGATGAGCTGAATTCTGATGGCTGAGCGACGTGCCATCCCGGTCTACCTCAGCCTGGAGGAAGCGGCCGAGTGCATGTCGGTGTCGGTCAAGACGATCCGACGCTGGATCGCCGGTGGCACCCTCCCCGCGTACCGCTGCGGCAAGCGGGCCATCCGGATCAAGCTCGAGGACCTCGAGGCCGCGCCACGGCAGCTCCCGTCAGCGCGGTGGTAAAGCCCGACGGCTGCGGACACTTGGTCAACGAGCACGTGTTCTGGGTGTGCCACGCCTGCCTCGGTGTGCGGACCGCGGTTCAGCGTCGGACCATATGCGCGTCACACGACGCGACACCGTTGGGATCGAAGAGCCATGCACCCGGTCAAGTCTGGACGCTGGGAACCGAGGCCTACCGCGGCGTAGCCGCTGCGAACGAAGCTTGCGCCAGTTGTGCTCGCTGAGTGTCCGTACCCCTACGCGTATTCAAACTTCGGCGTCGGAAGTCACGAGACGAAGTACACGCGCCGTCTTCTCCAGCAACTCGACCTCCTCAGCGGTTATTGGGTCCGGTGAGAAGTGCATGAGTTGATTGCGAATTTGCCGAACGCGGTCCATCCGCTCGTGGAACTCAGTCTGACCGAGACCGCTCCAGCTCAGCTTGTCCCAAAGGGGCTTTTTTGACAGGGCCATGACGTAAGTTCCGAGCGTAGCGCCATGGTTGCTTATCCCGACGCCCGCTGCCTTCATCTCGTCGTCGGAGCAGCGGCTCTTGATTCTGTTACTCAGGCGGCGCTCGATCTCGTCAAGTAGGACGATAGGACGGTAGTCGTCCCCGAATCGACGACTGAGGTCGGCGCTAGTGATGATGCCTTGTACCGCGCCGCTTGGGTCGCGTACAAAGACAAACCCGAACTGGAAGATAACCTCTGCCTGGCCAAGGAGTTCGTCTTCAGGAGTGGTCGACGGTGCAGATCGCATCGCGTCACGCACGATGGAGGGCTCGCCCGAAGTCCAAGCGAGCGCTACGGATTCCCATGACACTGCTCCGGTGAGCCGTCCTTGGGCATCTACGACCGCCACTTGCGAGTAGTCCTGCAACGCCATCTTCGTAACGACCACTGCGAGCGGATCGTCCGGTTGTGCCGTCATGACCTCGCATCGGGCTGTATCCATGGTGCTCACGGAGTAGTGCACCGAGCCACTCATGACGGCTTCGGCGTGCGCCTCCGCCGCATCTACGGCCGCGTTAGAGATTGATGAGGAGTCAGAGGGCTCGTCGGACTGGCCGGGTGCCGGTACGATCGCGACCTGCCCGTCGATCCATCCTTCAGCTATGGAAGGGACGGCCAACAATCCTAGTTCTGCGAGATCATCAGTAACCTCTTGAACGATCCGCGCTGTGCGGCGACGAAAGTCCCAGAAGTTGAGAAGCTCGCGAATCGTCATAGTTCGAGGGGCGGCTTCCACGAGGTCTTGCAGACTATTCGGGAGGGGATCCGATTCGGCGGATTGCCAACCCGGGTCCGCGTTGCCTGCTGTCACTTCTGCCAACCGCGCAGCAGCGTTGCGACGCGAGAGCTCACAGATGGTGAGGAGCGATCCCAGGGACGCGAGGAGGTCGGACCCCAACTCGGTCTTGCTCACCTCGGGACGTCGCCACTCCACAGGGCGTGAATGCCGCATCCCCTCCGGTTGGCCGGAATCGTAGAAGTACGGGCCGGCGATCGTGCCGAGTGCGACTGAGTCAGCGGTCTTCTTAAGGGGCATAACTACGACGTCACCGACCTGCATGACATCGCGGAACCTCCACAACTGTCCGGACCAGTTGCCCAAAACTGCACCTGAGATCTGGTCTCCGTATGCCGTCCTGAGCGCATCCTTGACCTGATCCCGGGATCGACAGCCCGATATGTCGTCCAACTCGCTCCACCCAGCAATGGCGCGCGACTCTGCGATCGCAGCGAGTTCCCTCTCGCCATCACTCCCGGCTCGCACCATCCACGCACGCGTCATTGCTCCCCCAGATCACTCGTGCCGATATCGCTCGCTCACGGTAACTGCCACCACCCCCGCGCGTCGCCCCTCGTCGCTCCGGGCAGGCCTTGACGCTGGCCGGGACGCCGGACAGGCGGCGGACTGATGGGTCTTGTCGCACGGCCCCGCCTCGTGCCGGGGCGTCCTGCTTTCGGAGTCTTCCGCGATGCTCAAGCAGGCGGCTTCAGTCGCCGTACTACCGGAACAACGCTGTCGCGGAAGGGCAATCGCGTTCCTCTCCACACTCTCCGCATCGCTCCGGCTCGCCCTTCACCACGACCTGAGTGGCATGACGCCAGTGTGCGCGCAAGGCAGTCGCGTCGGCGTCCAGCTCCGCGAGGGCTGCATCCACGCGAGCTTCGGACCACGCACCGTCTTCAGTTGCGGCGGGCGCGCCGATCGAAAGACTTTCCCGCCGCAGGGCGATTCGTTCCAGCGTACGGTCATACGGGTCTTGGTCGCCAGCCATAGCGGGATCGTAGATCGTGCGGCAGCTAGGGGAAACACCTCGTCGCTAGCTCGGAGATCTCCAGCCGCCGGGTAGGTTACGACTTACGTCGAATGAGGGGGTAACAGCATGGCAGGACCTCGAGCGTTTATCAGCTTCGAGATGGAGGACCGGTGGGCGAGGGACTTCCTGAAGGAGCACGCCCGGGATAAGCGGAACGACATTCACTTCGAAGACTATTCGGTGCAGGATCCTTTCGACACCTCATGGAAGACTCAGTGCCGGGCCAGGATGGCCAGGACTAAGGGCACGATCGTGCTGATCGGACCGACTACGTACCTGTCTGAGGCTGTCCAGTGGGAGATTGCAGAAACCGCGCGTCAGGACCACTACCTGTTCGGGATCCAAATCAACAGGGACAAGACGCACCCCGTCCCGGCGGGAGTCCCGACCTCGTCGGTTATCCGGTGGAACTTCCAACAAATAGTCGACTGGCTCGACACCTGGACATGACGTGTATCTCAGCGATCTAGCCGCTCAAGTCCGAGCCAACATCCCACACGAAATGTTGCCCCAGGAGGACCACCAGGAGCAACTGTTCTTAACGTACGCAGTTTTGGCCCGCGCCAAAGGCGTCCAGGTCTCCGAAAGCGATGTTCACGATGCGTGGGCGGCGTGGATGGCGTCACATGACAAGGACCATGAGTCCCTAGTGCCTTACGACGATCTCGATTCAGAGACTGCCGAACAGGATGCCCTGTTCGCGGAAGCGATCCGCTCAGTAGCGCGGACGAAGGGCGAGTCAGCTGTGTCGCGGATCTTGTTCTCTGCCGGTCACCCCCGGGCGAGCGTTGTGGACTCAGACAGGTTCTACGATCTATACAAGGTTATGGTGCAGAGCTCTGAGTCGCTCGTCGCAAGGCGTCAAGGTGTGAATACGTTCTTCATAACCATCAACGGCGTCCTGCTTACGGCTCTTGGTCTGATCGGCGGCAGTGCTGTCCAGACCTCACTAGGCGCATTGGGCATCGCGTTCCTCGCGGCCACTGGCGGCCTTCTTTCTTTTGCGTGGCGCTCCCTAATCACGTCTTTCGGCCAACTCAATACAGGCAAGTTCAAAGTAATCAACGAAATGGAACGCCACCTCGGTGCTGCCATCTACGCTGCCGAATGGGAAGCACTCGGACGAGGTGAAGATCCCCGGGTATACCGCTCATTCACGTCACGTGAAATATGGGTGCCAAACACCTTGGTCGTCGTCTACTTCATCACCGTTGTTGTTGCCGGACTAGTAGCTTCGGGAACCATGACGATCGCCAAGAACGGCTAAGAGTGCAATCCGAGCTGTACTTCCTCTACGGTAGCGAGGCGCCACGACGGGACATCAATCAGACGCGAAAGCTCGGCCCTTAGTGGGCCGTCCACTGCAACCTCTCCGCACGCGAGACCGGGCGACTGACTCATTAGCTTCCGCCACCAGATGGCCCTCTTAGGACTCCGGTCGACTCTCGCGCCACGCTTCGTATGTCGCTCCGATCTTCTCGGCGAGCGACCTGTCGCGGTCGAGAGTGGCGTGTTGGTAGATCGCCATCGCGGCCTGAGAGGCGTGGCCGGCACGCGCTTGTAGCTCGGCCGCCGTCGCGCCGTGCTGCCCGGCGAGGGTCAGAGCGGTGTTGCGCAAGTGGTGGATTGTGAGGTCTGGACGGCCGGCGGCCTCGCGGGCGGGGCGGTACCGGTCCATCAGGTAGCGCACGCTCATGTGGTCGGTGCGGTCCCCAGGGAAGAGCAGCCCGCTCGGTCCCGCACCGGTGTGCTCGAGGAGGTGCTTCTGCAGCATCGGCAGGAACGGAGGAGGCACGTGGACCGTCCGCACGCCGCTCTTGGTCTTCGGCGAGCTGATGTGCCGCCCGCACTGAGGGCAGGCACCCCGAACCGATGGGTTAACGTCCTTGTCGATCTTCCTTGTGACCGTGATCCGGCCAGGGACGCCATCGACGTCGGACCGGCGCAACTCCAGCAGCTCCCCCTCGCGCAAGCCGACGAAAGCGGCCAGCACGATGAGCAGCCTCAGCCGCTCGGGCATCTCGTTGACGATCACCGCGATCTCGTCGAAGGTCGCTGGGACCACGACCTCCTTGACCGGAGCACTGCCGGCTCCACGGATCTTAGGCGGAGCCCGGTCGACCAGTTCCTCCTCCTCGGCTGCCTGGAGGATCGAACGCAACAGCCGGTACGCCGACGCGTTGGACGACGCTGTCTTCGCATCGAGCGAGCGTCGCCACGCCTTGATCTCGGAGAGGGTGACGTCGCGCAGCGGCATCGCGCCGAAGTACGGCAGGATCCGATGCTCCAGCAAGGCTTTGTAGCTGCGCACCGTCGTCGGCCGCAGGCCCCGCTCGGCCAAGTAACGCTCGGCGAACGTCTCCACGGTGCTCATCGCCTGCTCGCGTTCGCGGCGGGCCTCGGCGACCTTCCGGGCCTTGGGCGGCGTCCACTCGTCACGGTCGATGAGGGATCGCTCTTTGGCGAGCCATGCTTCGGCATCCATCTTGGTCTGGAAGTTGCGCGAGTGGCGCGTGCCGTCGGGCATCGCGTACCGCGCACGGTAGGACGGTCCCGTCGCGCCGGAGCGTCGCTCGAGCTCGCCGAAACCTCGTCGCCGTGTCATGTCCGCGCCGCCCGTTCGCCCGCAATCCACCGGCTACGAGTTAACCCCATACTCTGGCAGTTGAGCAATGGGGCACCTAGGGGGAAAGAATGTCTTAACGAGTCCGACAGAGACCTCTCCTGACCTGCGCTTTCACACTCAACTGGCACTTCGAGCGCAACTCCAAGCGCGTTTGCAAGCAGGGGGTTAGGGGTTCGAGTCCCCTAGGCTCCACCGACCAAGACCGCGTCAGCTGTTGTAGGTCAGCTGGCGTCGAGGAATGCCTGATAGCGAGCCTCGAGCAACTCCGAGTCGGGGTGCTGGCTGCGTCGCTCGGGAAGCACCATGAGGCGTTTGCCGTGGAACTCCTGGATCCCATGACGGAGCATCGGCCCGTCCACTTCCTCCAGAACGGCGGCGTTGACCCTGACCTCGTGGCTGGGGGTGATGCCCAAGATCATTCTGTCGTAGGCCGCGTGGTGCATCTTGCACAGCGTGAGGCCGTTGGTGATCACCGGACGGCCACCGGCACTGTCCTCATGGATGTGCGCTGCGTCGAGCAGGTCACCGTGCCGGAAGGAGCAGATCGCGCAGGACGTGCGATAGGCCCGGAGCACCGCCGCGCGGAACGGGCGTTGATGGAGCCGGATGCGCGTCAGCTGTTGGCGATAGGCCGGGTCGAGCTCGAGGTCGGCGGCGGGCCAGACGATGTCCGTCTGCGGCACGGCATCGATGTCGACCACGAACTGCAGAGCGACGGGTTCCTCGTCGACCAGGCGAACCGGATACAGCGCGCTGTACCCGCCTCCTTGCACGCCGAGCCACCAGATGAGGGGGAGGCGCGCGGTCATCGCCTCGCGTAGCGCCCGGTTCTGGTAGTGACCGGGATCGTCGCCGCGCATCTTGTACCGGTAGAAACCGTCGGCCCCTACGGCGTCGTCGTACGGCCGGTCAGTTCCTTCGGGTCGGTAGACCGTGCGGATGGACAGCGCGGCAGCGAGGTGACCAGGCTTCCAGATCCCCTGCTGAGTCGGCATCAGGCGCACGGTCTCTCCAGCCAGGGACAGCTGACTGGTGTCGTCCTGACTGAAGACCTCCTTGCCCGTGGCTCGCTGTCGGTCGAGCCAGGCGAAGGCGGCGTGCCGAACCGCCAGTTCTCGTAGCCGCTGGTCGGGGTCCTCCGCTGGAGTGTGGCAGCTTCGGCCGGCCCGCGGGAGCAACCGCGATGAGACACGGCGTGCCGCGACGTCTCGGGAACGGTCGGGGGGGGGGGGGGGTGAATCGGCGCGTCGATGTTCCACGGGAAACACCCGGTTGACGCTGCCGTCGGACCGATGACCACGGGCAGCGACGCGCTGGGCGGACTTCGGCGGACTCGACCCGCCCACGGTGGCCGGGTGGCAGACTGCCGCGCGTGCTTCCCCGCCTGACACTCGCCGTCTGCGCGGCCACCCTGCTGCTCGGCGGGTGCGCCGAGGAGATCCCGCCGCCCGACGCTGACCAGCCTCCGCCCGCCGCGGTGGAGACGGTGGTCGCCGGCGGCGTGCCGGAGCCCGCGGTGCTGGCGCTGCCGTACGTGCCGGTCGAGGCGGCGCGGCTCGAGGTCACCGACTTCGCCCGCGTGGCGGTGCAGCTGGGTGTCGAGGACCCGACCTCGCAGGACCCCGCGGCCGACCGGGCGGCCTTCGAGCGGCGTACGACGGCCGAGACCGCGGCGCTCACCGACGGCACCCTGCGGCCCGTCGACGAGCAGCTGGTGCGGCGCTTCGGCTTCGGGCAGGCCGACGTCACCTGGGAGGCCCACGTCTTCGCCGAGGACGGCACCGAGACCGGCTTCGTGCTCGGCATCGACCGGGTCGTCGACCCCGAGGCGCTGACCCGCGCGGTGGAGGCGGGCGTGGGCCCGCTGGCCGGGGCGAGCGTGGTGGCCGAGGACAGCGTCATCGTGCAGGGGCTCGACGCCTCCGGCGGCTCGTACGCCGACGACCCGGCGGTCGTCGCGCTGGTCGGGGCGCCGGCGATCTCGACCTACCTCGCCCGGGGCTGCCCCGACCCAGACGGGGCGGACGTGTCGGGGCTGGACGACCTCCAGGTGTGGGCCATGTCCTTCCAGGGCGGGCTGGCCACGGCCACGCTGGGCCCCGACCGGGCCGACCTCTTCGACCGGCTGGAGGTGGCCGAGGCCTCGACGACCTTCGCGCGCAGCTTCACCGACGGGGTGGCCGACCCCTCCACGGGGCGCATCGGCTTCCGGCTCAGCGACCCGCCAGCGGCGGCGGACCTGGTCGCCTCGGGTGACGTGCCGGTGGCCTCCTGCGACTGAGCGGCCCGGTGGCCGATCGTGCGGTGAGTGGCGGGAGACGACACCTGCGGCGGCCGTCGACCGGTCGTGTGCCGCCACTTCTCGGGCGGGTCGGCCGGCGACGCGAGGCGCCCCCGTGTCGCCGGCCGGTGCTGGCGGCGCTCGCAGTGAGCGGCCGTGGGGCAAGTGGCGGGAGACGACAGCTGCGGCGGCCCTCGACCGGTTGTATGCCGCCACTTCTCGGGCGACCGGCCGGGGACGCGAGGCAGCCGCGCGTGGCCGGGCTGGTGCTGGTGGCACTTGCGGTGACCGGCTGTGGGGCAAGTGGCGGGAGACGACACCTGCGGCGGCCGTCGACCGGTCGTATGCCGCCACTTCTCGGGCGACCCGGCCGGGGACGCGAGGCAGCCCCGCGTGGCCGGTCGGCGGCGCTCGCGGCGACCGACCGTCCGGGGCCGGGTGCTCGAGACCTCCACCGACTACTCGGGCACCGACGGGTCACGACGTGACGATCCATGGGAGCGTCGGTTGCGGGCGGTCCATCGTCGACCACCGTGAGGGTGGGGTGGTTTCGAGACGGTCGCTGGCGCTCCCACCTCAACCACCGTGCGGGTGTGGGTTTCCCTCCTCGACCAGCGGGGCTGAGTCGTGGGTCACGGGGGAGCGGGGTGCCCGGCCTCGTCGGGGCGGTGCGGCGTGGGGGGCTTCGTAGACTGGGGGCGTGTCGTCGCCGCTCGCCCCGCGCCTGTGGGGCGTGCACGCCCTGGGGGTCGCCGCGATCGTGGCGGCGTCGGGGCTGGGCATGTGGCAGCTCGACTCGTGGCAGGCCCAGCGCGCGGCCGAGGCCTCCGACCTGACCCGGCTCGACCCCGAGCCGCTGGCCGACGTGATCGGGGCCGACGACCGCTTCCCCGGTGACAAGGTCGGGCAGCCGGTCGTGGTGAGCGGGGTGTGGGTACCCGACGGCACCGTCTACGTCTCGGGTCGCGAGCTCGACGGGCAGGACGGCTACTGGGTCGTGACGCCGCTGGCGATCGGGCCGGTCGACGCCGCCGACGAGCCGGGCGCGGGCGACGCCCCCGCCCTGCCGATCGTGCGGGGCTGGACCGCCGACCCGGCCGAGGCGCCCGCGCCGCCCGAGGGTGCGGCCGAGATGGTCGCCTGGCTGCAGCCCGCGGAGGGCACGGGCGAGGCCGACACCGACCGCAGCGACGACGTCATCCCGCAGGTGCGCACGGCCGACCTGATCCAGCGCGTCGACCAGGACCTCTACGGCGCCTACGGCGTCGTCGCCACCGACGTGGCCCCCGGCGACTGGCCCACCGGCGACACCGCCGTCAACGACGGCACCGAGGGCCTCTCCGCCGCGACCCTGGAGCAGCTGCCGGCCGCCGACCGGTTCACCGGGCTGCGCAACTTCCTCTACGCCCTGGAGTGGTGGATCTTCGCGGCCTTCGCGGCCTTCGTGTGGTGGCGCTACGTGCACGAGGTGACCGCGGAGCCGGAGGACGAGGCCGAGCTCCTGGGCGAGGACGGACAGGGCGACGGCCCCGGAGACGAGCCCGGGGACGGACCCGGAGACGAGCCCGGGGGAGACCCCGCCCCGGGCCCCGGCGAGCCCGCCCGCGCCGGGGGTGGTGAGGTGGCCGACACCGACGACGCCTCCGCCCCGGGAGCGGGCACGCGGCCGGTGGCCGACCCGGTACCGTCGAAGCCGTGAGCACCGCACCCGCCTCGTCCCGCCGCACGACCACGCTGACCGAGTCGGAGGTGCGCGGCACGCTGCTGCGCTACCGGATCATGGCCAGCGTCGTCGGCGTGCTGCTCGTCGTGCTCATCCTGGTCGGCGTGCCCCTGGCCAACTTCGACGGCAGCTCGATGTGGGGCTTCATCCCCGGCACCCCCGAGCTGGTCACCCCGGGCTCGGGCGTGCAGCAGGTGGGTGAGGACATCACCGAGTACCTCGGCGTCGCCCACGGTTGGCTCTACATGATCTTCCTCGTCACCGCCTTCCTGCTGGCCCGCAAGGCGCGCTGGGAGCCCGGCTTCACCGTGGTCACGCTGCTGTGCGGCACCGTGCCGCTGCTGAGCTTCTGGGCCGAGCGCCGCGCCACCCGCGCGACCCGCGCGCTCACCGTGCCCGACCCGGTGGCCTGAGCATCACCACCGCCTTCGTCCTCGGCGGGGGCGGCGCCCTGGGCGCCGTCGAGGTCGGCATGCTCCGGGCCCTGCTCGAGCACGGCGTGCGCCCCGACCTCGTGCTCGGCACCAGCGTCGGCGCCCTCAACGGCGCCCTGGTGGCCCGCGAGCCCACCCTCGACGTCGTCGAGCACCTCACCGGGCTGTGGCAGGCCGCGGCCGGCGCGGCGAGCGGCGTACGGCGTGCCCGCGAGGAGGCGGTGTTCGGCGACCGACCGCTGCGCAGCGTGCGGCGGGCGGTGGCCAGCGGCACCCACCTGTGGTCGGCCGGTCCGCTGGAGCGGCGGCTGCGTGCGGAGCTGGGCGAGGTCACCTTCGCCGAGCTCGCCGTGCCGCTCCAGGTGTGCGCGGCCAGCATCGAGCGCGCGGCGGAGCACTGGTTCGACTCCGGGCCGGTGGTCGACGCGGTGATGGCCAGCGCCGCGGTGCCGGGCCTGCTCCCGCCCGCCCGCGTGGGCGGGGAGCACTTCCTCGACGGCGGCATCGTCAACTCCGTGCCGCTGGCGCGCGCCCACCAGCTCGGCGCGACGCGGGTCTTCGTGCTGCAGGTCGGTCGCTTCGACCGCCCGCTGCGCCCGCCGCGGCGGCCCTGGGAGGTGGCCCGGGTGTCCTTCGAGGTGGCCCGGCGCCACCGCTTCACCCGCGAGCTGGCCGAGCTGCCCGCCGGCGTGGAGGCCCACGTGCTCCCGGCCCGCGGCACCAGCAGCCGTGACGACGGGCTGCGGGCCGGCAGCGACTTCCGTGACGTGGAGACCCGGGTGCAGCTGACCTACGAGGCCTCCCGCGACTACCTGCGCGAGCACCTGCCGTGAGCACGCCCGGTCGTCGCCGCCTGCCCGCCGGGGCGGCCCGCGTGCTGCGCCTGGGGCTGGTGGCCCCGCTCGTCGTGGGCCTGACGGCGGTGCTCTGGCTGGCCCTGCCGCTGTGGCTGCTCGGCGCCGCCGCGGTCTCGCCGTGGGTGCCCGGGCGCTGGCGCGCGCTGCGCCTGGCCTGGCTCGCGGTGGTCTACCTGACCATGGAGACGGTGCTGCTCGCGGTGCTGCTGGGGCTGTGGCTCTCGTCGGGCTTCGGGCGGCGCCTGCGCACGCCGTACTTCGAGGGGATCCACTACGACCTCGTGCAGGGCGTGATGTGGGTGCTGTTCTCCGAGGCGCGCCGTGTGCTGCACCTGTCGATCACCACGGTCGGCCCGGCGCCCGACGCCCACCCCGGCCACCCGCTGCTCGTGTGCTGCCGCCACGCCGGGCCCGGGGACTCCTTCACCCTCGTGCACGCCCTCATGGACTGGTACGACAGGGAGCCGCGGGTGGTGCTCAAGGACACCCTCGCGTGGGACCCCGTCATCGGCTGCCTGCTCACCCGGCTGCCGGCGCGCTTCATCTCCCCCAGCCCCGGCGACGGGGAGGACCTGGAGTCGCAGATCGCCTCGCTGGCCACCGGCCTCGACCGCGACGACGCCTTCGTGATCTTCCCCGAGGGCGGCAACTTCTCCCCCGAGCGGCGCGAGCGCGCCATCGCCCGGCTGCACCGCCTCGGCCTGCACGCCATGGCCGGGCGCGCGGAGGCGATGCTCCACGTGCTCGCCCCCAAGCCGGGTGGGCTGCTCGCCGCGCTCGAGGCCGCGCCCGAGGCCGACGTGGTGATGGTGGCCCACACCGGCCTCGACCACGTGCTCGGCGTGCGCGACCTGTGGCGCGAGCTGCCGATGGACAAGCGGATCACCATGCGGTGGTGGCAGGTGCCGCGCGCCGAGATCCCCACCGACCGCGACGAGCAGATCGCCTGGCTCTACGACTGGTGGGAGCGCATCGACGCCTGGGTCGAGAAGCACCGCCCCGAGGACCTGCCCGCCGGGCGGCGCTGACCCTCCGCTGACCCCGCGCTGACCCTGCGCCGACCCTGCGCCGACCCCGCCGTCCACCCGGGGTGCCCGCGGACACGACGAGGGCGCCGGACCGTGGTGGTCCGGCGCCCTCGTGGCGGTGCCGTGGTCTCGCGGGGGTCGTGCGGGCCGCGGTGGCGGCCCCGGGTGCTACTTCTTGTCGCCGTCGAGGTCGACGACCTCGGCCGGCTCGTCGGGAGTGGTGATCGGGTGGGCGGCCTCGGCGCGGTCGGCGATGGCCTCGTCGGGCGAGGAGCCGGCGGCGTCGTCGGCGTCGTCCTCGCTGACACCGGCCAGCGGCGCGGCGGGAGAGGCCGGGGTCGCCGGGGCCGCGGGAGCGGGGCTCGGCACGTAGGAGGACTGCCAGTTGTCGGCCTGCTTGCCGCCCTGGAGCTTCTTGGCCACGACGCCGCCGACGGCGGCGAGCACGACGACCAGGAGCAGCTTCTTCAGCTTGCCGCCCTTGGAGGGGGCCGGCTCGCCCTTGACCTGGGCGATCTTGGCCTGCGCGAGGTCCTGGAGGTCGGAGGCCTTGCTGCTGGCCAGCGCCGTGCCGGTGGCGCCGAGCGCCGCGGCCTTGGTCTTGGCGTCGCTGGAGACCGAGGAGGCGGTGTCGGCAGCCTTGCTCCGGGCCTCCGCGCCCAGCTCGGCGGCCTTGCTGCGGGCCTCGGCGGCGCGCTCGGCGGCCTTGCTGCGGGCCTCCGCGCTCAGGTCGGCGGCCTTGCTGCGGGCGTCGGCGGCGCGCTCGGCGGCCTTGTCGCGGGCGTCGGCGACGTAGGGGGCCGCCTTGTCGCGCGCGTCGGCGACGTAGGGGGCGGCCTTGTCGCGGGCCTCGCCGAGCAGGTGCACGGCCTCGTCGCGGGCGGTGGAGACGGCGGCCTCGATCTGGGGCCGCACGGACTCGACGTAGTCACCCGCCTGCTCGATCAGGGTCTTCTTCTTGCGCAGACGCATCGCGCCACTTCCTCTCGTCGGGTGCTCAGCCATCAGACCACGCCCGCACCGGCGGGGCGAGCCCGGCCGGGACGGGCCTGCTCTTGCGGCTCGTGCGAGGATCGTCCCGCACGGGTGGGCACGTAGCGCACACCCCGAAGTACCCAATCAGCGCGAAAGGCAGTCATGGCGCAGCCGCAGGCGGTCCTCAAGACCAACCAGGGCGACATCGTCCTCGACCTCTTCCCCGACCACGCCCCGGAGACGGTGGCCAACTTCACCGGTCTCGCGACCGGCGAGAAGAAGTACGACGCCGGCAACGGCAAGACCGGCCCGTTCTACGACGGTCTCGGCTTCCACCGCGTCATCGCCGGCTTCATGATCCAGGGCGGGTGCCCCCTCGGCACCGGCACCGGCGGTCCGGGCTACACGTTCAAGGACGAGCCGCACCCCGAGCTCACCTTCGACAAGCCCTACCTGCTCGCGATGGCCAACGCCGGCCCGGGCACCAACGGCTCGCAGTTCTTCGTCACCGTGGGCGCGACCCCGTGGCTGAACTTCAAGCACACGATCTTCGGCGAGGTGGCCGACCAGGCCTCCCGCGACGTGGTCGACAAGATCGCCGCCACGAAGACCGGCCCGGGCGACCGCCCCGTGGAGCCCGTCGTCTTCGAGTCGGTGGAGATCCGCGAGGGCTGAGCCCTCCCCGACGCCCGCTCCTGACTCCTCGCCCCCGCACCGACTCCACGACCAGGCCGAGCCGTGACCGCTGACCCGACCTCCCAGACCGGGGTGCCCACCTGCTACCGGCACCCCGACCGGGAGACCTACATCCGGTGCCAGCGGTGCGGCCGGCCCATCTGCCCCGACTGCATGCGTGACGCCGCGGTCGGGTTCCAGTGCCCGTCGTGCGTGGCGGAGGGGGCGAAGAGCACCAGGAGCGGGCGCACGGCGTACGGCGGGCTGCGCCCGACCAAGGCGTCGACGACGTCGATGGTGCTCATCGGCGTCAACGTGGTCGTCTTCCTGATGGCGCTCGCCTCGGGTGGCACGGCCGGCAAGCTGGTCGCCTACCTCGGCCAGCACACCCTCGGGCGCTGCGAGCTGCCCGACGGGCGGTACTTCCCCGGCGTGACGCAGGCGGTGTGCGAGGGGGCGGGCCCCAGCAGCGCCTACTTCGCCCCCGGCGTGGCCGACGGGGCGCTGTGGCAGCTGCTCAGCAACGGCTTCCTGCACGCCTCGATCCTCCACATCGGGCTCAACATGCTGGCCCTCTACGCCCTCGGCCCGCAGCTCGAGGTGGCGCTGGGCCGCACTCGCTTCCTCGCGCTCTACTTCGTGTCGCTGCTCGCCGGATCCACGCTGGTGCTCTGGGCGGCCGACGAGAACACGCTCACCCTCGGCGCCTCCGGCGCGATCTTCGGGCTGCTCGGCGCGACGCTCGTCATCGCCTACAAGGTCGGCGGCAACGTCCAGCAGATCCTGCTGTGGGTCGGCCTCAACGCGCTGATCACCTTCACGGTGCCCTACATCTCCTGGCAGGGTCACCTCGGCGGCTTCCTCGGCGGCGCCGCCGTCGCCGCCGTGCTCGTCTACTCCCCCCGCGGACCCCGACGCTCCGTCGTTCAGGCCGCCGGGCTCGCCGGCGTCGTCGCCGTGCTCGCCGCCGCCGTCGTGCTGCGGCTGCTCACCGTCTGAGCCGAGCCTGGCCCTCTCCGGCCACCCGTGGTGCGGGTGGTTTCGAGACGCTCGCTGGCGCTCTCTCCTCAACCACCGGGGTGCGGGTGGTTTCGAGACGCTCGCTGGCGCTCGCTCCTCAACCACCGTGGTGGTTGAGGAGCGAGGAGCGCTAGCGACGAGCGTCTCGAAACCACCGGCGCGGGGGCGAGTTGTCCACAGCTGTGGAATCACATGTGGAGAACTACACGCGTGTAGTTCTCCACAGGTTTGTCCCCAGATGTGCAGAACCGCCCGCCGTCCGGGGGGGACGACGGGCGGTGCGGGTGCTGCGGCGGGGACGGGTCCGTGGGCCGGCGAGGGCCCCGGGGGACTCACTCCCAGCGGGTGGCGAAGACGAAGCCGACGGCCATGAAGGCGATGCCGACGATGAGGTTGGACTGGTTGAGGTCGTTGAAGACCGGCACGTCGGTGAGGTCGTTGCTGAAGACGTAGAACGTGCAGATCCAGATCAGGCCCACCACGAAGCAGCCCAGCATGCCGACGACGACGCCACGGCCGCGACCGAGCGGGGTCGAGGGGTGGGCCGAGACCACGAGTCCGAGGAGGACCAGGCCGAAGCCGATGACGTAGTTCCACCGCTCGATGTCGCCCATGAACGCCGGGCCCGAGGCCTCGGCGTCCAGCACGGACGGGTCGGCGCGGACCCCGAGGTAGTAGTAGGCGATCCAGGCGATGCCGGCCGCGACGAGCAGGAGCGCGACGACGAAGCGGGGGCCGACCGCCGGGCCCTGGCGGGGTTCGGCGAAGGGGTCCTTGTCCTTCAACTTCACGGTGGTGCTCCTCGTCGAGGGCGTGGACGCCTCGGGGTTCGGGGTGGGCGGGGACGGGGTCCCGTCGCTTGTCGCGGGTTACCTTAGTCGGCATGACCCCGACTTCCCACGCCGCGCCGCCGCAGCCGCCGGACCCGTCGGGGCCGTCGGGGTCGTCGGAGCAGCGGGAGCCGCAGGGCGGCTCGGGGGCCGTGGCCGGGTGGCACCGCATCGCGGCGTCGCTGCGCGCGCGCCGGCGTCCGGGCGCCGCGCGTCCGCCGGCCTGGCGGGTCGGCACCCCCCTGGTGGTGCTGCTCAGCGGGTCGCTCTTCGTCATCAGCGCCCAGTCCAGCGAGGGCACCGACCTGCGACCGGGCCGCTACACCGACCTGTCGTCGCTGGTCGGCGCGGAGGCCGACCGGTACGACGAGCTGCGCCAGCGGGTGCAGGACCTCACCGGCGAGGTCGCCACCCTCGGAGCCCAGGTCGGCGACGCCGACACCCGGCGGGTGCAGGAGCGCATCGAGACCCTGCGCGACCCCGCGGGTCTCGAGCCGCGCGAGGGCGCCGGTGTCTCGGTCACGCTGGCCGACGCCCCGCTCGAGGTCGCCCAGGTCACCGAGCAGCCGCTGGAGCTGCTGGTGGTGCACCAGCAGGACATCCAGGCCGTCGTCAACGCCATGTGGCGCGGCGGGGCGACGGCGGTGACCGTCGCGGGCCAGCGGGTCGTGTCGACCACCGGCATCAAGTGCGAGGGCAACTCCGTGCTGCTGCAGAACGTGCCCTACCCCCAGCCCTACGTCATCGAGGCCGTCGGGGACCCCTCGGCGCTGGCCGCCTCCATCGAGGGCGACGACTACCTCGCGCGCTACCGCGCGCAGAGCGAGCTGCCCGACGTGCAGATCGGCTGGGACTTCGCCGCCGAGTCCGACGTCGTCGCGCCCGCCTTCGACGGGCTGCTCGACCTCAGCTACGCCGAGCCGCTCGAGGGCTGAGCCGGCCCGCGCCGCGCGCGCCGCCCCGCCGTACGCCGGGAGGGCGTGGCCGGGAGCAGGGCGCGGCCACCGCCGCGCCCGGGCGAGGTCGTGTCGCCGGGGCTCGGCGACGGCGAGCCCGACGGGTCCCCGCTCGGCGACTCCGACGGCGACTCCGAGGGCTCCTCGCTGGGCTGCTCGAAGGTGGTGACGAAGATGTAGACGTCATTGCCCTGGGCCAGCTCCTCGCCGGCCTCGGGCACCTGGTCGACCACGGTGCCGGTCTCGGCGTCGGTCTCGCCGTCCTCCTCGCGCACCACGGGGTTGAAGCCGGCCGCGATGATCTGGCGCCGCGCCTCGGCCTCGGTGAGACCCTCGACCGAGGGCACGGTCTCGGGGCCGTCGGAGACGGTGAGGGTCACCGTGGAGCCCGACTCGACCTCCTGGCCGGCCTCCGGGGCCGTGGAGACGACCTGGCCCGCGGGCAGGTCGGACTGGGTCTCGGCGACCCGCGCCACGAGGTCGACGTCCTCCAGCGCCGCGACGGCGGCGCGCTGCTGGAGGCCGACCACGCTCGGCACCGGCACCTCGGGGGTGCCGGTGGAGACGGTGAGGTCGATGGTGCTCCCGGGGTCGACGAAGCTGTCGCCGGAGGGGTCCTGGGAGATGACGCGGTCGGCCGCGACGTTCTCGTTGGCGACGTAGTTGATGTCGCCGAGGGTCAGCCCGGCCTCGCCGATGGCGGCACGCGCGCGGTCGATGTTGGTGCGCACGACGTCGGGCACCTGGGTCTGCTCGGGCGCGGTGGGGAAGAGCCGCGGCCACAGCAGGACGCCGGCCACGATCAGCCCGATCAGCAGCAGCACGAGGGCCACGACCAGACCGCCGCGCGAGGAGGAGGACTCCTCCGCAGGCGTGGCGTCGGGGGTCGGCGCCGGGGCGGCGACGGGCATGGGGCGCGGCGGCGGGGTCTGCGAGACGGGCAGGAGCGGCGGCGGCGGCGTGGCCTGCACCGGGCGGCCGGCGAGGTAGCGCTCGATGTCGCTGCGCATCGCGGCCGCGGACTGGTAGCGGTCCTCGACCCGCTTGGCCAGCGCCTTCATCACGATCGCGTCGATCTCCGGCGGCAGCGAGGTGTCGTGGTCCGAGGGCGGCTGGGCCTGCTCGCGCACGTGCTGGTAGGCCACGGCGACCGGGCTGTCGCCGACGAAGGGCGGACGGCCGGCGAGGAGCTCGTAGAGCAGGCAGCCGGCGGAGTAGACGTCGGAGCGGGAGTCGACGGTCTCGCCGCGGGCCTGCTCGGGGGAGAGGTACTGCGCGGTGCCCACGACGGCGGCGGTCTGGGTCATCGTGGAGGAGGCGTCGCTGATGGCGCGGGCGATGCCGAAGTCCATGACCTTGACGTCGCCCGACGGGGTCAGCATGACGTTGCCGGGCTTGATGTCGCGGTGGATGATGCCCGCGCGGTGGCTGTAGTCGAGGGCCGAGAGCACGCCGCTGGTGATCTCCAGGGCCCGCTCGGGCAGGATCTTGCGGCCCTCGCGCAGGATGTCGCGCAGCGTCCGGCCGGCCACGAACTCCATCACGATGTAGGGCTGCTGCACCCCCGAGCCGTCGGCGGCCGGCTCCTCGCCGGTGTCGTAGACGGCCACGATCGAGGGGTGGTTGAGCGAGGCCGACGACTGCGCCTCGCGGCGGAAGCGGGCCTGGAAGGTGGCGTCGCTGGCCAGGTCGGTGCGCAGGCGCTTGACGGCCACCACCCGCCCCAGACGGGTGTCGGTGCCCTTGCGGACCTCGGCCATGCCGCCGCGACCGAGCAGCTCACCGATCTGGTAGCGCCCGCCGATGAGGATCGGCTGCGAGCCCGTCATGGCGTGGTCCCTTCGGTGTCGGCGGTGTCGGCGGTGTCGGCGGAGCGGCCGGAGGTGGTGGTCCCGCCGGACCCGGTGGCGGTCGAGGGGCTGGTCGTGGTGGCGGCCGGGTCGGTGGCCCCGGGGGTCGCGTCGGGGGCGGGAGGTGCTGCGGGATCCGCCGGCGCCCGTCCCTCGGCCGGCGACGCCGCGGTCGGGGTCGGCGTGGGGGTCGGCGTGGGTGTGGGGGTCGGCGTCGGCGTGGGGGTCGGCGTCGGGGTCGGGGTGGGCTCGGGCTCGGGGGCGGCGCCCCAGTAGCTCACCGTGACGGTGTCGCCCTCGGTGAGGGTGCCGGTGGGGTTGACCGAGTCGACGATGCCCTGCTCCTCCTCGCCCGGGTTGTCGACCTCGTTGAGGGTGACGTTGAGGCCGAGGGCCTCCAGCGCCTCCTGCACGTCGCGGTAGTCACGCCCGACGTACTGGTCGGGGTCGACCTCGACGGTGGCCGGGGCCTCCTCGGTCGGGCTGGAGCTCGGCGACTCGCTGGGGCTCTGCTGCGTGCGCGTCGGGCTCGGCCGCTGCTCCGGGGTCTCCTCGGTGTCGTCACCGCCGCCGGAGAGGGCCAGCCACAGCACCAGGGCGCCGACGGCGAGCAGCGCGAGCAGCACCAGGGCCCACACCCAGCCGGCGGTGCCCCTGCGGCGCTCGTCGTCGGCCGGCGGCGGGGTGGACGCGGGCGTCGGGGTGGGGTCGGGCGTCACGGGGGCGCCGACGCCGGTCATCACCTGGGTCCGGTCGGCGGGCACCGCCCCGGGGGCGAGCACCTGGGTCGAGGCGGCCGAGGGCGCGTCGGGTCCCAGCGAGGAGGGGTCGCGCAGCGCGGCGGCGAAGGCCGCGGCGTCGGCGTACCGCTCGGCGGGCTCCTTGGCCAGGGCCCGGCGCACGACGCGGGCGAGGTCGGCGGGCACCGCGGCCGGCAGGTCGGGCACGGGCTGGTTGAGGTGGGCCAGGGCGGTGGTGACCGGGGTGTCGCCCTGGAAGGGGCGACGCCCGGCCAGGCACTCGAAGGCCACGACGCCGAGGCTGTAGACGTCGGAGACGCCGGTCGCGGTGGTGCCGCGGGCCTGCTCGGGGGAGAGGTACTGCGGCGTGCCCATGACCTGGCCGGTCTGGGTCAGCCCGACCGACTGGGCCGCGCGGGCGATGCCGAAGTCGGTGATCTTGACCTGCCGGTCGGCGGTGACCAGCAGGTTGGCCGGCTTCACGTCGCGGTGCACGATGCCCGCGGCGTGGGCCGCGGCCAGGCCGTCGGCGGCCTGGGCCACCAGGTCGCGGGCGACGTCGGGGTCCATCGGCTGGCCCGGGCGCAGCAGCGCCGAGAGCGGCTGGCCCTCGACGAGCTCCATCACGAGGTAGGGCCGCGGCACGCCGGACCCGTCGGCGCTCTGCGCCTCGCCGAAGTCGTAGACCGCGGCGATGTGGGGGTGGTGCAGCGAGGCCGCGTGGCGGGCCTCGGTCTCGAAGCGCGACCGGAACGACGGGTCGTCGGCGTACTCGCTCTTGAGCAGCTTGACCGCCACCGTGCGGCCCAGCGTCGTGTCGGTGGCCCGCCAGACCGCGCCCATGCCGCCGGTGGCGATGCGGGCGTCGAGGCGGTAGCGGCCGGCGTCGTCGGCGGAGCCGCCGATCTCGGGCATCGAGGTGGTCATCGGATCACGGCCTCCATGACGGCCTTGGCGATGGGCCCGCCGAGCAGGCCGCCGGCGATCTCGCCGCGGTCGATGCCGGGGGCCTTCTGGATGACGATGGCCACGGCGACCTGGGGGTCGTCGGCCGGGGCGAAGGACGTGAACCAGGCGTAGGGCGGCACGTCGTCGATGCCGCTCTGGGCCGTGCCGGTCTTGCCGGCCACGCTGATGCCGTCGATCGCGGCCGGCGAGGCCGTGCCGTTGTCGACGGTGGAGACCATGAGCTCGGTGACCTGGTTGGCCGTCGACTCGCTGACCGCCTCGGAGAGCAGCTCGGGCTCGGTGGCCTCGATCCGCTCGAACTCCGGCGACTGCACCTCGTCGACGAGGTAGGGCCGCATGACCTTCCCGTCGTTGGCGATGCCGGCCGCGACCATGGCCATCTGCAGCGGCGTGGCCCGCACCTCGAACTGGCCGATGCCGCTCTGGCCGGTCTCCGGCTCGTTCATGTCGGTGGGGAAGACCGACTCGGCCTGCGGCTGGAGGTCGTCGAAGTACTCCTCGTTGAAGCCGAACGCCTCGGCCTGGTCGCGCATCGCGTCAGCGCCGACCTCGACGGCCAGGCGCGCGAAGGTGGTGTTGCACGACTGCTCCATCGCCTGGGCGAAGGGGATGAGGCTCGTGCCGCAGGAGCGGCCCTCGTTGTCGATCAGCCCGGTCTCGCCCGAGGTCAGCGGCAGCTGGTACGTCGCACCGCCGGGCACCTGGTCGGCGGCGGTGTACTCGCCGCTCTCGATCGCCGCGGCGGCCGTGACGATCTTGAAGGTCGACCCCGGCGGGAGCGTGGTCTGGATGGCGCGGTTGTTGAGCGGGTCGTCCTCGTCGGCGTCGAGCTGCTCGTAGGCGGCGTTGACCTCGCTGAGGTCGTGGGAGGCCAGCCGGTTGGGGTCGAAGGACGGCAGCGAGACCATCGCGAGCACCTTGCCGGTGCGCGGGTCGAGCGCGACGACCGAGCCCTGGCCGTCGGGGCCGATGGTCTGGCGCAGACCGTCGAAGGCGGCCTGCTGGGCCTCGGGGTCGAGGGTGAGCTGGACGTTGCCGCCCTTCTGGCCCTGGTTGCTGAGCAGGTCGACCAGACGGGTCACGAAGAGCCGGTCGTCGTCGCCGGAGAGGATGTCGTTCTGGGTCTGCTCGATCCACTGCTGGCAGGTCGTGCAGTCGCTGGACTGGGCGTTGTAGTAGTTGAACCAGCCCGTGGCGTGGGCGTAGAGCAGCGGCTTGGCGTAGGTGCGCTGGAACTCGTAGCGGTCGTCGGAGGGCACGCTCTCGGCGACGGCCTGGCGGCCCACGAGCACCGCGCCCCGCTCCTGGGAGAAGGTCGCGTCGACCGCGCGGCGGTTCTCGGGGTCGCTGTCGAGGCTGTCGGCGCGCCAGTACTGCAGGTAGGTCACGTTGAGCATCAGGGCGAGGAACAGCAGCATGATGCCGACCGAGACCGTGCGGATGGGCTTGTTCACCGGTGGTGCTCCTCTCCTGGGCGGGTGCTGGCGGGGGCGCTGACGGGGGTGGCGCCCGGTCGGCGGGTCGGGGTGGTCAGAGCCTGATCACCTGGGTCGACTCGTCGGCGTCGTCCTCGGCGTCGGCGGTGAGGTCGGGCACCGGGCTCCGGGCGAGGTCGGAGATGCGCAGCAGCAGGGCGATGACCACCCAGTTGGCGACCAGCGAGGACCCGCCCTGCGACAGGAACGGCGTGGTGAGACCGGTGAGCGGGATCAGGCCGGTGACGCCGCCGATGACGACGAACACCTGCAGCGCGAAGACGCTGCCCAGGCCCGTGGCCAGCAGCTTGCCGAAGCCGTCGCGGGAGATGATCGCGGCGCGCAGCGCGCGCTCCACGATGAGGCCGTAGAGCAGCAGGATGGCGATGACGCCGGTCAGGCCGAGCTCCTCGCCGAGGCCGGCGATGATGAAGTCGGACTCCACGATGGGGATGCGGGTCGGGTCACCGCCGCCGAAGCCGCGGCCCAGCAGACCGCCCCAGGCCATGCCGAAGAGGCCCTCGACGTTCTGGAAGCCGGTGTCGTTGGTGCCCTCGCCGTAGTAGGCGAAGGGGTCCAGCCACACCGACACGCGGGTCTGCACGTGGCCGAAGAGGCGCCAGGCGGTGAGGGCGCCGCCGAGGAAGAGGGCGCCGCCGACCACGAGCCAGCCGGGCCGCTCGGTGGAGACGTAGAGCATCACCAGGAAGAGGCCGAAGAAGAGCAGGCTCGAGCCCAGGTCCTTCTGGAAGATGAGGATGCCCAGGCTGACCAGCCACATGCCGAGGATCGGGCCCAGGTCGCGCCCGCGGGGCAGGTCGACGAAGAGCACGCGGCGCCCCGCGAGCGCGAGCGCGTCGCGGTGGAGCACGAGGTAGCCCGCGAAGGCGATGACCAGCAGGACCTTGGCCACCTCGCCGGGCTGGAAGCTGAAGGGGCCCAGCGAGATCCAGATCCGCGCGCCGCGGATCTCGGTGCCGAGCACCGGCATCATCGGCAGCAGGAGCAGCACGATCGCGCTGAGCCCGGCGGTGTAGGTGAAGCGGGTCAGCACCCGGTGGTCGCGCAGCACGACGAGGGTGACCATGAAGAGCACCGCGCCGAGGGTCATCCAGATCAGCTGGTTGCGGGCCAGGTCGGTGCCGTCGACCAGGTCGACGCGGTGGATGAAGGCCAGGCCGAGGCCGTTGAGCGCGGCCACGACCGGCAGCAGCACCGGGTCGGCGTACGGCGCGACGATGCGCACGACCACGTGGGCGGCCACCACCAGCGCGGTCAGCCAGCCGCCGTAGCCGACGATGTCGGCCGGCACCCGACCCTGCACGCCGATGCCGACCGCGGCGTAGGCGCCGATGCCGACCGCGAGGGCGAGCACCAGCAGGAAGAGCTCGGCGCCGCGGCGGCGCCGGTGGACGAAGCCGATGATCGGGTTGGCGCCCTGCGCGGGCAGCGCGGTGCGGGCGGCCATCAGCGGGCTCCCGCGGTGGCCGGGCTCGACGAGGCGTCGGCGCCCGGCTCGACGCCGGCCTCGCCGGTGCCCGAGTCGGTGCCGGAGTCGGTGCCGGAGTCGGAGGTCTCGTCCTCCATCGCGGCCACCAGGTTCTCGATGATCTGGCGGGCGCCGTCGAGGCTGCCGGCGCTCATGCCCTGGCGGACGTTGTCGGCCTGCAGCTCGGTGAGCCGGTCGAGGTCGACGTTGGTGCGCTCGTAGGGCTCGTAGAGCGAGGCACCGGGCAGCTCGGTGTTGACGCCGCGGTAGATGTAGACGACGCCCTCCTCCTCGCTGACGAAGTACTGCTGCTGGCTCCAGGACCAGGCCGCGGCCGCGGCGATCCACACCAGGCCGACGACGACGGCGGCCACCATCACCCAGCGCAGCCAGGCGAAGCGGGCCGGCGGGCGCAGGGCGTAGCGGGCGGCCTCGGGGTCGATGGGGTCCGACGGGATCGCGTGGGCGTCGGGCGGCAGGCCCTCGGGGATCTCGGCGAGCACCGGCTCGAGCTCACCGGTGTCGCCGGAGCGGTGGCCGCGGAAGAGGCTGGGGCTGCGGGTGCCGCGCGGCACCCGGCGGCGCAGCTCGGCGGCCGCACCGACCAGCAGCGGCTCGAGGGCGGCGAGCTCGTCGGCTCGCTGGGCCGCGCCCGTCTCGTCGAGCACGTCGGCGACGATGCAGGTGACGTTGTCGGAGCTGCCCGCCTCGAGGCTGGCGCGCACCAACTCGACGGCGGCGTAGTCGGGGGTGCCGGAGGAGAGGATGTCGGCCAGCCGGGCGTCGTCGAGCACGCCGCAGGCGCCGTCGCTGCACAGGAAGAGCCGGTCACCGGCCTCGAGCTCGACGAGGAAGAGGTCGGGCTCGGCCTCGTGGATGCCGTCGAGGGCCTTGAGGATGAGGTTGCGGTGGGGGTGGACCCGCGCCTCGGCCTCGGTGATGCGGCCCTCGTCGATGAGGCTCTGCACGAAGGTGTGGTCGCTGGTGAGCTGGCTGATGCGGCCGTCGCGGTAGAGGTAGGCCCGGCTGTCGCCGACGTGGCCGACGGCGACGCGGTGGCCGTCGAAGAGCAGCACGGTGGCGGTGGTGCTGGTGCCGTTGAGGGCGGGGTCCTCGTCGACCAGCTCGCCGATGCGGTCGTGCGCGCGGTGCAGGGCGCCCGCGACCTGGCCGACCAGGTCGTCGGGGGCCAGCTCGCCGGGGGGCTGCTCGTCGAGGCGGCGCAGCTGCTGCACGGCGGTGCCGCTGGCGATGTCGCCGCGCGCCGCGCCGCCGACGCCGTCGCAGACGCTGAGCAGCCAGGGGCCGGCGTACCCGGAGTCCTGGTTGTCCTTGCGCACCCGCCCGACGTCGGAGATGGCGGAGTAGTCGAGGACCAGCGTCGGGGAGCTCACTTGCGCAGCTCCAGGATGGTCTTGCCGATCCTCACCTGGGTGCCGAGGGTGATCGTGGTCGGCTGCGTGATGCGGACCGTGCCGATGTAGGTGCCGTTGGTGGAGCCGAGGTCCTCCACGAACCACTGGTCGCCGGCGGCGGCGATCCGGGCGTGGCGGGTGGAGACGTAGTCGTCCTCGAGGCGGATCGCCGCGTCGTTGCCGCGGCCGATGAGGATGGGGGCCTGGTCGAGCTCGGCGCGCTCGCCGGCGCTGGAGCCCTCCACGACCAGCACGTGGGTGGGGGAGCCGCGCCGGGGCTTGGCCGCCTTGGCCTTCTTTTCCTTGGGCGCCTTCTGCCCCCGGCCGCGGGCGGCCTCGGGCACGCGCGCGCCGAACATGTCGGAGCGGATGACCGAGATGGCCGAGAGCACGAAGATCCACAGGATCGCCAGGTAGGCGATGCGGACCAGCAGCAGGGTGAGCTCAGACATCGATGCGCTCCTCGACGATGCGGACCGTCAGCGTGGTGTTGCCGATGCGCACCTCGGTGCCGTCGTCGGCGATCGAGCGGCTCATCTTCTGGCCGTTGACGAGCATGCCGTTGGTCGAGCCCAGGTCGTGGACCTCGATGTGGACGCCCTCGCGGGTGCCGATCGTGCGGGCCGCGACGCGGAACTCGATGTGGCGGCGGCTCACGCCGGGGTCGTTGATGCGCAGGTCGGCGTCGTTGCCGCGACCCACGACCACGCCGGGCGGGTGCAGCGGCTGGCGGGTGCCGTTGACCTCGAGGATCGCGCGGGCCCGGCTGACCTGGGTGTGGGTGGCGTTGCCCGTCACGCGCGCCTGGGCGCGGCTGCGGATGCGGAAGCGACCGGTGGTGAGGTCGCCGGACTCCTCGAACTCGATGCTGATCGGGCCGGGGAAGGAGTAGCCCTGAGCGTCGGCGTGCTCCTGGAGCTGGCCGGTGAGGTCGTCGGCCAGCGCGGTGTCGTAGGGCGCGAGGCGGTCGAGGTCGGTGATCGACAGCTCGACGTGGAAGGCGTTGGGCACGAGGCGGCGCTCGCGGGAGAGGATCTGCGCGTTGTTGTCGCACTCGCGCTGCAGGGCGGCCGCGATCTCCACCGGCTGCACCGCGGAGCGGAAGGCGCGGGCGAACGCGCCGGAGATCATGCTCTCGAGCCGCTGCTCGAACTTCTGGATCCCACCCACCGTGTCGCCTCCTTCCCTGGTGTCGGCCCTGGTGCTGGCCATCGTGTCGGCACTGGTCGGTGCGCGGCCCGCGCATGGCAGGCCTAGCGACCCGGTGTGTGCCCGGGTTGCCGACGATCGTAACGGGACGGGGCCGTGCGGCTGGTCACCCCGAGCGGGGGGTCGGCCCGGGTTTGGGGATGGCCTCGCGTCTGGGATACCGTGCAGTCGCTTCACGCGCGAGTGGCGGAATAGGCAGACGCGCACGGTTCAGGTCCGTGTGTCCGAAAGGACGTGGGGGTTCAACTCCCCCCTCGCGCACGTGGACCCGAGGACAGCTCCTCGGGACAGCACGACGACGGAAGGCCGGATCACCTCAGGGTGGTCCGGCCTTCTGCTGTTCCCGGCCCCTCGCCGACGCAGGGGGCGGCGGTCGGGGCGACGGTCGGGTGCCGGTAAATGCGACCCGCCCCCGAGGGCCGGTGCGTGACCGGGTCGGGGGCGGGGAGCGCTTGTTCTGGGTGCCTGACACCTTGATGCCCGGGCCCGTACTCGTTGAAACTCGAAAGATGCAGATTTTTTTCGAGGTTCTGTTGAGGTCCCGTGTGCGGCGGTCGCGGACGGGCCGGATCGGGCCCGTCCGCGACCTCTCACGCGGGGGAGTGCAGACGTCCGGGGGTGCCCCTCTCAGGACGGCTCACCCGAAGGGACCGACCCCCGAGCAGGTCCGGTCGGCCGCCGGGGCGAGGCCCGAGACCAGGAAGTCCGACACCGCGCGGGTGGCGCAGCGGTTGGTGCCCGTGGCGACGTGGCCGTAGGCCTGGGCGGTGACCAGGCGGGCGCCCGTCTCCCCCTGCAGCGCCAGGGCGCCGGTGAGCGGGGTGGCGGGGTCGTAGCGGTTGTTGACGATGAGCATCCGGTCGGCGGCGTCGGTGGCGAAGGGGCCGCGGTAGGCGTCGTCGCCCGAGCCGGGCCAGTCCACGCACGCCGAGGAGGACCAGGTCCACAGCGGGCCGAAGTCGGGCGCGGCGGCGTCGGCGGTGTCGGCGGCGGTGGGCCAGACGTCGGTGGAGGACGGGTTGACGCTGTCGGAGCAGAGCACGCCGTGGAAGGCGCCGCTGATCGCGATCCGCGCCCGCGCCGACGTGCCGGGGGCGGAGGGCGTCGAGCCGGTGCGGGCGAGCACGGTCTCGTCGGGGCCGGGGAAGGGCAGGGCGTCGACGGTGCGCGCGGCGGCGCGGCGTACGGCGGCGAGGTCGGCCACGGCCGCGCCGGTCCCGGCGCCGCGACCGCGGGCGTCCTGGGCGCGGATCGCGCGGCGGGCCTGGGCGGTCATCTGCGCGACGGTGGACAGGTCGCCGGCGTAGAGCAGGCCGAGGGTGGTGCCGACGAAGTCGTCGTAGCTCAGCCGGATCTCGCGGCCGAGGGCGCGGTCGTCCTGGAGCCGGCCGGCCACGGTGTCCCAGGCGCCGAGGGCGTCGCCGGCCACGGGGCAGGCGGGGCGCCCGGCCGCGTCGCACGCGGCGAGGCCCGCCACGAGGGCCTCGCGGGAGCCTTCCCCGCTGCCGAGGCGGGTGGTGACGGGCACGGTGGTGCCGGTGCCGTCGCGCCCGCTGGTCCACTCGACGGGGTCGAGGACGCCGTCGACGACGAGCGCGCGCACCGAGGAGGGGAAGAGCGCGGCGTAGGTGGAGCCGAGCATGCTGCCGTAGGAGGCACCGAAGTAGCTGACGGTGTCCTCGCGCAGGGCCTGGCGCACGTGGTCCATGTCGCGGGCGACGTCGGCGGTGCTCATGTGGTCGAGGATCCGGCGGCCCTCGCACAGCCGCCGCTCCTGCGCGTCGAAGGCCAGCCAGCGGTCGATCTGGGGCGACGTGCGGGGGTAGGCCTGGCGGGGGTACCCGACCTGGCCCCGGCCCTCGCAGAGCAGGTCGGCCGTGCCGCCCACGCCGCGCGGGTCGATGCCGACGATGTCGAAGCGGTTGCGGACCGTCGAGCCGAGGAACTGCCCGGCGTAGGTGGCGAACTCGGTGGCCGAGCCGCCGGGGCCGCCGGGGTTGACGAAGAGGGTGCCGATGCGGCGCGACGGCTTGCGGGCCGGGACCTTGAGCACGGCGAGGCTGACCGTGGCGCCGTCGGGGGCGTCGTAGTCGAGGGGAGCGGGCACGCGGGCGCAGCGGAAGCGGCCGCAGTCGCGGAAGCGCACGCGCGGCACGGCGCGGTCGGAGGCGGGGGTGTCGGCGACGCGCACGGTCGCGGCCGGGGTCGTGGTCGCGGGGTCCGCGCTCGGGGCGGCGGCTGCGCCGCCGGGGGCGGAGGCGAGTCCGAGGGCCAGCACGGCGGCGAGGCCGGCGGCGAGCACCGCGGGGAGGGGTCGGGGGCCTGAGAGGTGTCTTGTCCTGCGCACCTCCGCCATCCTGCTGCCCGGCGACCGGCCTGGCAACAGGCGCCCGGGTCGCGGGTGGGGCCGGGTGACGCTCGGCCGGTGGTCAGGCGGTGGTCAGGCGGTGGTCACGTGGTGGGGCGCGGCGCGGGAGGAGGGCCGGTGACGGTCTCGAAGGCGGCGGCGGCGCCGCGCAGGTAGCGGGCGACGACGGCGCGCTCGGTGTCGTCGAGGTCGGCGTCGAGGGCCCGCAGCGCCTCGAACATCGGCATCAGGTGGCCCAGGATCTCGGCGCGCCCGGAGTCGGTGAGGGTGACGACCGTGCGCCGGCGGTCCTCGGCGTGGGGCTCGCGCTGCACGTGGCCCTTGGTCTGGAGCCGGTCGACGACGCCGGTGGACGCCGCGGTGCTGACCTCGAGGAGCCGGGCCAGCTCGGCCGGGCCCATCGGCTCGCGCACGAGGTGCTCGAGGGCGGAGAGCTCGGAGTCGCTGACCCGCGAGCGGCGGGCCAGCTCGTGGCGCACCCGCACGGCGCGGTCGACGACGTCGCGCAGCAGCTGGGCCGAGAGGGGACCCTCGGGCGGGGTGGGGGCCTCGGAGATTTTGTTTCACCAACTTAGTGACTAAGGTTCCGAACCAACGCCCGCAAGCCTACGTCGAGCCCCAGGAGCCTGCCATGTCGTCCTCGCTGAGCGACCGCGTGACCGGGGTGGTCACCGGCCGTCGCACCGCCGCCCTGGTGGCCCTCGTGCCCCTCCTGCTCGCCGTGCTCGCGATCCTCTTCGTGGGCGAGGGCGAGCGCGAGGCCCGCAGCACCGACAGCGTGCCGGCCGGTCTCGACAGCACCCAGGGCACCGAGCTGCGCGACGCCCTGCCCGAGGACGACTCCAGTGCGGCCGTGGTCGTGCTGACCGCCGACGAGGGCACCTTCGACGACGCGACCGTGCGCGAGCTCGGCCGGCTGGGCGAGCAGGTCGGCGGCGTGGCCACCGGCCCCGACGGCCCGGTCACCGTGGCCGAGGACGGCACCGCGGCGATCGTGGTCGTGCCGGTGGCGGCGGGCTCGGCCACCGACACCGCCGACGCCGTGACCGAGCTGCGCGATCGGCTCGACGAGGGCGTGCCCGCCGGGGTGACGGCCCAGGTCACCGGGCCCGCCGCGATCCAGGCCGACCTGGCCGCGGTCTTCGACGGCGCCGACTTCCGCCTGCTCGGCGCCACCGCCGCGGTCGTGGCGATCCTGCTGATCCTCACCTACCGCAGCCCCGTGCTGTGGCTGGTGCCGCTGACCGTCGTCGGCGTCGCCGACCGCCTGGCCGCGGTGGCCTCGACGCAGGCGATGGCCGGTCTGGGCGTGGCCTGGGACGAGTCGACCGTCGGCATCCTCTCGGTGCTGGTCTTCGGCGCCGGCACCGACTACGCGTTGCTGCTGATCTCGCGCTACCGCGACGAGCTGCGCCACGAGGAGTCGCGGCACCGGGCGATGGCCACGGCGCTGCGGCGTACGGCGGAGGCCGTGCTGTCGAGCTCGGTGACGGTGGTGCTCGGCCTGCTGACCCTGCTGCTCTCCCTCGTGCCGACCACCCGGGGCCTCGGGCTGGCCTGCGCCATCGGCGTGGTGATCGCCGCGACCTTCGCGCTCGTGGTGCTGCCGGCCGCGCTGGTGTGCTTCGGGCGCTGGGTCTTCTGGCCGCGCGTGCCCCGCGTCGGCGAGGCCCCGCTGGCCGAGAGCGACTCGCTGTGGCACAAGGTCGGCGTGCAGGTGGCCCGCCGCCCCGCCGCCTTCGTGGCCGGGACCCTCGTGCTCCTCGCGGTGCTCGCCGTCGGGCTCTTCCGCATCGACACCGGCCTCGACCAGGCCGAGCAGTTCCTGGAAGAGCCCGAGGCCATCGCGGCCTCGACCCGGCTCGGGGAGTCCTTCCCCGCGGGTGTCTCCGACCCCACCCAGGTGCTGACCCGCGCCGACGGCGAGGAGGTGCTGGCCGCCGTCGAGGGCAGCGCCGGCGTGGCCAGCGCCAGCATCGGTGCCAGCGGCGCCGGCATCACCCAGGTCGACGCCGTGCTCGACGCCGCCCCCGGCAGCACGCAGGCCGCCGACGCGATCGAGACCCTGCGCGAGGACCTCGAGGGCTTCGACGACACCCACGTGACCGGCAGCGAGGCCCAGGCCCTCGACGCCGGGGAGGGCGCCGCCCGCGACCGGCTGCTGATCCTGCCGATCATCCTGCTGCTCGTGCTCGGCGCGCTGCTGCTCCTGCTGCGCTCGGTGGTCGCGCCGCTGCTGCTGGTGGCCACCGTGGTGGCGACCTACGCCGCCAGCCTCGGCGCCTCGTGGTGGCTGTTCACCCAGGTGCTGGGCTTCAGCGCCCTCGACAGCGGCGTGCCGCTGCTGGCCTTCCTCTTCCTGGTGGCCCTGGGCGTGGACTACAACATCTTCCTCGTCACCCGCGCCCGCGAGGAGGCCGCGGCCCACGGCTCGCGCGAGGGCATGCTGCGGGCGCTGACCGCCACCGGCGGGGTGATCACCAGCGCGGGCATCCTGCTCGCCGCGGTCTTCGCGGTGCTCGGCGTGCTGCCGCTGGTGGTGCTCGCGCAGCTCGGCACGATCATCTGCGTCGGCGTGCTGCTCGACACCCTCGTCGTGCGCACCGTGCTCGTGCCGGCGCTGGCCGTGCTGCTGGGCGACCGCTTCTGGTGGCCGCGCCGGGTGGGCGGCGACGCGGGGCCGCAGCACGCGGCGCGGCCCGCCCGCACGGTCTAGACGCTCCCCCCACGCGGTGTAGGCCCGGGGGCCCGAGCGCTGACAGGATGGCCGATCGTGACCTCCTCCTCCGAGCAGACCCCCGCCGCGCGCCACCCGGGCGCGGCCACCCGCGAGCAGGAGATCGGGCGCGGCGTCCACTGGCTCTCGCGCTGGACGCTGCGCTGGCTGGTGATCGTGGTCGGCGCCTACGTGCTGGGCGAGGCCGTGCAGTACCTGTGGAGCATCCTGCTGCCGATCATCCTCGCGCTGATCGTCACCACCGTGCTCGCCCCGGCGGCGCACTGGCTGCAGCGGCGCACGCCGGTGCCGGGGGGCCTGGCCGCCGGCCTCGTCATCATCGGTGCCCTCGCGGTGGTGGCCGGCGTGGTCACCTTCATCGCCCCCTCGGTGGGCTCGCAGGTCGCCGACATCGCCGACAGCGCCTCGAAGGGCCTGCTCAAGCTGCGCGACCAGCTGCTGAGCAGCAGCCTGCCGGTGACCGAGGGCCAGCTCGACGACGCCGTGGCCGCCGCCCAGTCGCAGCTGCAGTCGAGCGCCAGCTCGATCGCCTCGGGCCTGCTGGTCGGGGTCAGCGCGGTCACCAACGCGCTGGTCAACCTCGTGCTGACCCTCGTGCTCACCTTCTTCTTCATCAAGGACGGCCACCGCTTCCTGCCGTGGCTGACCCACGTTTCCGGCGGCGGCGTCGGCTCCCACCTCTCCGAGGTGCTGCGCCGCGCCTGGTCGACCCTGGGCAGCTTCATCCGCACCCAGGCGCTGGTCGGCCTCATCGACGCCGTGCTCATCGGCCTCGGCCTGGTGATCGTGGGCGTGCCGCTGGCCGGGCCGCTGGCCGTGCTCACCTTCGTGGCCGCCTTCGCGCCCATCGTCGGCGCCATCACCATCGGCGCCGTCGCGGTGCTGGTCGCGCTGGTGGCCAACGGCTGGGTCGCCGCCGTGATCGTGCTGCTCATCGTGCTCGCCGTGCAGCAGCTCGAGGGCAACGTGCTGCTGCCGTGGCTGCAGGGCAAGAGCCTGCGCCTGCACGCCGGCGTCGTGCTGCTCTCCATCGTGCTCGGCTCGACCCTCTTCGGCGTCGCCGGCGCCTTCCTCTCCGTGCCGGTCGTGGCGGTGGTGGCCGTCGTGCTGCGCTACCTCGACGAGCTGCTGCTGGCCCGCACCGGCCAGGGCCCCGCGCCCCACCGCGGCTCCGACGCCGAGCTGGCCGAGCAGGGCGACGCCGAGCGGGCCGAGATGGACCGCCACGACGACGCGCTGCGCCGCGGCGAGGTCGACGCCGACGAGCTGCGCGCCCGCGCCCACGAGCGCGGTCCCGGCCAGGGTCCTGCCGACGACACGGGCGACGACACCGGCGACGACACCCGGCCGCTGCGCGGCCACTGACCCGGGTGCCCCCCGCCACGACCACGGACGCCGGGCCGCGCAGCTCGCCGGCCTGGGCGCTGGCGGTGGTGGCGGCGAGCACGCTGCTGACGATGGGCGTGTGGTTCTCCGCCACCGCCGTCGTGCCGCGCCTCGAGGTCGCCTGGGGGCTGAGCAGCGGGGGCGCCGCGGCGCTGACCATCGCGGTGCAGGTCGGCTTCGTGCTCGGCGCGGTCGGCTCGGCCGTGCTGGGGCTGGCCGACGCGCTGCCGGGCCGGGCCCTCATGGCCGCCGGGGCGCTCGGCGCGGCCGCCTGCACCGCAGGGCTGCTCCTCGCCGACGGCCTCGCGCTCGCCGTGCCGCTGCGGCTGCTCACCGGGGTCTGCCTGGCGCTCTTCTACCCCGTGGCGCTCAAGGAGGTCTCGGCGTGGTTCCTGCGCGGGCGGGGGGTCGCGCTGGGGCTGATGATCGGTGCGCTCACCCTCGGCTCGGCCCTGCCCCACCTGGTGGGCGGCCTCGCCGGTGGTGGTGGCGGCGCCGAGGCCGCGGGGCCAGACTGGCGGGTCGTCGTGGGCGTCACCAGCGTGCTGGCGGTGGCGGGCGGCCTGCTGCTCGCCGCGGTGCGGGGGGAGGGGCCGCACGCGGTGGCCCGCGGCCCGGTCAGTCTCGGCGCCGGCTTCCGGGCGCTGTCGCGCCGCGACGTGCTGCTGGCCGACCTGGGCTACGTCGGGCACATGTGGGAGCTCTACGCCATGTGGGCCGGCGTCGGCGCCTTCCTGCTGGCGCTGCCGCAGGTCGCCGCCCGCCCCGACGCGGCGGCGTACGCCGGGGTGCTGGCCTTCGCCTGCATCGGGGTCGGCGCGCTGGGCTGCCTGCTCGGCGGCGTGCTCGGCGACCGGTGGGGCCGCCCGCGCGCGGCGCTGCTGAGCCTGGTCTGCTCCGGTGGCGCCGCGCTGGTGCTGGCCGCGAGCTACCCGGTCGCTCCGCTGGGGGTGGTCGTGGCGCTCTGCGCCTTCTGGGGCTTCTGGGTGATCGCCGACTCCGCGCAGTTCTCCGCCATGGTCACCGAGAGCGCCCCGCCCGGCAGCGTGGGCGGCGCGCTCTCGGTGCAGCTCGCGCTGGGCTACGCCACCACCACGCTCACCCTGTGGCTGGTGCCGGCGCTGGTCGACGCGGTGTCGTGGCGCCTGGCGCTCGTGGTGCTGGCGCTGGGGCCCGCGGTCGGGGCGGCGGCCATGGTCGCGGCCGAGCGTGGCCGCGGGAGCGCTCAGCCCAGCGCGGCGACCGCGGCGTCGTAGTCGGGCTCCTGGCCGATCTCGGGCACCAGCTGCGAGTGCAGCACCGTGCCGTCGGCGTCGAGCACGACCACCGAGCGGGCCAGCAGGCCGGCGAAGCCGCCGTCGGCCAGCCGCACGCCGTAGTCGTCGCCGAAGGTGGAGCGGAAGCCCGAGGCCACGGTCACGGCCTCGATGCCCTCGGCGCCGCAGAAGCGCTTGAGCGCGAAGGGCAGGTCCTGCGAGACGCACACGACCTCGGTGTCGGCCAGGTCGGCGGCCCGGGCGTTGAACTCGCGGACGCTGGCCGCGCACACGCCGGTGTCGACGCTGGGGAAGATGTTGAGCACCGTGCGCAGGCCCGGGGTGCGGGTCACCTCCGACAGGTCGGAGCCGACGAGGCGGACCTCGGGAGCGGTGGCGCCGACGGCGGGCAGGTCGCCGACGGTCGTGCAGGGGGTGCCGCCCAGGGCGGTGGTCATGGTCATGGCCAAGGTCTAGCAGGTACGTCGAGCCCGCGGCCCGCGAGGCCGGGTGGGGCCGCGCCGGCACCGTCCGTGGTGGCGGACGTCACCTGCGTCCGGGCACGGTGCGCGGTAGCCTCCCGAGCACCGCGCCGCACGGGGCGGGAGCCGCTGGAGGGCCCACATGTCGCAGACCGACCCGATCCCGGAGGAGGCGCGTCCCGGGGCCGACGACGTGGTGCCGGTCTTCTTCCTCTCCGACTCCACCGGCATCAGCGCGGAGACGATGGGCAACGCCCTGCTGCTGCAGTTCCCCGACCGCACCTTCGACCGCACGGTCATCCCCTTCATCTCCACCGTCGCCGACGCGCAGGAGGTGGTGGCGGCCCTCGACACCCTGCTCGACCACGGCCAGGCCCCGCTGGCCTTCGTGACCGCGGCCAACGACGAGGTGCGCGCGGAGCTGCTGCGCACCCGTGCCCCGGTGATCGACTTCTTCGGCGTCCACATCGAGCAGGTCGAGGGGCTGCTGGGCCAGCGCGGCGTGCGCCAGCCGCTGCGCCTGCACGGCGTGGGCGACGTGCACCGCTACAACGAGCGGATGGCCGCGGTGGAGTTCACCATCGAGCACGACGACGGGCAGAGCCTGCGCGCGCTGGACAAGGCCGACGTGATCCTGCTGGCGCCCTCGCGGTGCGGCAAGACCCCCACCAGCATGTACCTCGCGCTCCAGCACGGCCTCTTTGTGGCCAACTACCCGCTGGTCGACGAGGACCTCGAGCGCAGCCACCTTCCCGAGCCGGTGCAGCAGTACCAGGAGCGGTGCTTCGGTCTCACCACCACCGTCGACCGGCTCAGCCGCGTGCGCAACGAGCGCCGGCCGGGGTCGCGCTACTCCTCGGCCGAGCAGTGCCGCTGGGAGCTGCGCCGCGCCACCGACCTCTTCAACGCCCACCGGGTCCCGACGATCGACTCCTCCGCGAAGTCGGTCGAGGAGATCTCGGCCCTCATCATCCAGTCCCTGCGCCGCGAGCAGTCCCGGCGAGGCGAGCAGACCCGTCGAGAGAGAGGCACCACCCCATGACCGAGACCTCCACCCCCAGCCCGGCCGGCGAGCAGCCGGCGGGCGGGTCCACCGTCAACGTGCGGTGGTTCTCCGACCTCGGCATGGGCGACATCGAGCAGGTCGGCGGCAAGAACGCCTCCCTCGGCGAGATGGTCTCCCACCTCACCGACCTCGGCGTGCGCGTGCCCGACGGCTTCGCCACCACCTCCGAGGCCTTCCACCACTTCATCGGCGACACCGGCCTGAAGGAGCGCATCAGCGGGCTGCTGCGCGACCTCGACACCGACGACGTGCGGCGCCTGGCCGAGGTCGGCCGCACCATCCGCGAGGAGGTCGTGGCCCAGCCCTTCCCGGCCGACCTCGAGGCCGACGTGCGCGCCGCCTACGACCAGCTCGTCGCCGGCGCCGGCGGCTCCGACGCGGGCGCCGGGTCGGGGGAGCAGCCGTCGTTCGCCGTACGGTCCTCGGCGACCGCGGAGGACCTGCCCGACGCCTCCTTCGCCGGGCAGCAGGAGACCTTCCTCAACGTGCGCGGCATCGACGCGGTGCTGCTGTCGATCCGCGAGGTCTACGCCTCGCTCTACAACGACCGCGCCATCGCCTACCGCGTGCACCACGGCTTCGAGCACGACGCCGTGGCCCTCTCGGCCGGCGTGCAGCGCATGGTGCGCTCCGACATCGGCTCCTCGGGCGTCATGTTCACCATGGACACCGAGTCGGGCTTCGACGACGCCGTCTTCGTGACCTCGGCCTACGGGCTGGGCGAGGGCGTCGTGCAGGGCGCGGTCAACCCCGACGAGTTCTACGTCTACAAGCCCGCCCTGCGCGCGGGCCGGCCCGCGCTGCTCAAGCGCGGCATCGGCGGCAAGGCCACCAAGATGGTCTACACCGACGACCAGACCGTGGGCCGCACCACGGAGTTCGTCGAGGTCGACCCGGCCGAGAGCCGGCTCTTCAGCCTCACCGACGACGAGGTCGAGGAGCTGGCCCGTCACGCGCTGACCATCGAGGAGCACTACGGGCGCCCGATGGACATCGAGTGGGGCAAGGACGGCCTCGACGGGCTGCTCTATGTGCTCCAGGCCCGCCCCGAGACCGTGCAGTCGCGCCGCGGCGGCACGCTCGAGCGCTTCAAGATCGACGCCAAGGCCACCGCGGGCGCCGACGTCGTCGTCGAGGGCCGCGCCATCGGGCAGAAGATCGGCGCCGGCGCGGTGCGCGTGATGCGCTCCATCGACGACATGCACGAGTTCCACGAGGGCGAGGTGCTCGTCGCCGACATGACCGACCCCGACTGGGAGCCGATCATGAAGCGCGCCTCGGCCATCGTCACCAACCGCGGCGGGCGCACCTGCCACGCCGCGATCATCGCCCGCGAGCTCGGCATCCCCGCCGTCGTCGGCACCGGCAGCGGCACCCGCGACCTCGCCGACGGCCGCGAGGTCACCGTGTCGTGCGCCGAGGGCGACACCGGCCTGGTCTACGACGGCGTGCTCGACTTCAGCGTCGAGCGCACCGAGCTCGACTCGATGCCCGACGTGCCGGTGAAGATCATGATGAACGTCGGCACCCCCGAGCAGGCCTTCGCCTTCTCCCGGCTGCCGCACAAGGGCGTGGGACTGGCCCGCCTGGAGTTCGTGATCAACCGCCAGATCGGCATCCACCCCAAGGCGCTGCTCGACCTGGCCGCCGACCCCGACTCGCTGCCGGGCGACCTGCGCGCCGACATCGAGGAGACCATCGCGGCCTACGCCGGGCCGCGCGAGTTCTTCGTGCAGCGCGTCGCCGAGGGCATCGCCATGATCGCGGCGGCCTTCGCGCCCGAGCCGGTCATCGTGCGGATGAGCGACTTCAAGTCCAACGAGTACGCCAACCTCGTCGGCGGCACGCGCTACGAGCCGGAGGAGGAGAACCCGATGATCGGCTACCGCGGCGCGTCGCGGTACCTCTCGGCCGACTTCGCGGAGTGCTTCGCGATGGAGTGCGAGGCGCTGCGCCACGTGCGCGACGAGATGGGGCTGACCAACGTCAGGGTGATGATCCCCTTCGTGCGCACCGTCAAGGAGGCCGAGGGCGTGATCGCGCTGCTGGGCGAGCACGGTCTGCGCCGCGGCGAGAACGACCTGAAGGTCGTCATGATGTGCGAGGTGCCCTCCAACGCCGTGATCCCGGAGGCCTTCCTCGAGCACTTCGACGGCTTCTCGATCGGCTCCAACGACATGACCCAGCTGACCCTGGGCCTCGACCGCGACTCCGCGCTGGTCGCCGACGGCTTCGACGAGCGCGACCCGGCGGTGCTGCACATGCTGTCGTCGGCCATCGAGGCCTGCAAGCGCCAGGGCAAGTACGTCGGCATCTGCGGCCAGGGCCCCTCCGACCACCCCGACCTCGCCGACTGGCTGGTGGAGCAGGGCATCGAGTCGATGTCGCTCAACCCCGACACCGTCGTCGACACCTGGCTGCGGCTGGGGGGCGTCAGCGCCGGCTGAGCCGCGGCGCGGCCGGCCTGCGTCGGCCTCGGCCGGCGGCCCCCGTCTGCTCAGGCGCGCAGGTGCGCGTCGACGGCGGCGGGGGTGAGCGCGGCGTCGATGGCGAGGGCGGCGCAGCCGACCAGCCCGGCCGACTCGCCGTGGGCGGCGGGGGCGAAGCGGAGGTCGCGCACGACCGACGCGGCGGCGCGGGCGTAGACCGTCTCGCGGATGCCCGCGGTGTAGAGGTCGAAGGCCGCGCCCATGTCGCCGCCCACGACGACGAGGCCGGGGTGCAGGAGGTTGACCGCGGTGGCGAGCACCTCGCCGAGGTGGCGCCCGCTCTGGCGCAGCAGCTGCCGGGCGAGGGTGTCGCCGTCGAGGGCGAGCTGCACCAGGTCGCGCACGTGGCGTACGTCGTGGCCCTCGTCGACCATGGTGTTGACCAGCGCCCAGCCGCCGGCCAGCGACTCCAGGCAGCCGGTCGCTCCGCAGCGGCACAGCAGCCCGTCGGCGGCGTCGATGCGGGTGTGGCCCAGCTCGCCGGTGATGCCGCGGTGGGCGCCGAGCAGGCGGCCGTCGGCGACGACGCCGAGCCCGAGGCCGGTGGAGGCCTTGACGACCAGCACGTCGGCGGGCGGCACGACGCCGAAGAGCTCGGAGTGGGCGAGGGCGGCGGTGTCGTTGGCCAGGTGGAGCGGCGCGGGGCAGACCTCGGCGAGGTAGGGGCCCAGCGCGACGCCGTCCCAGCCGCCCATGACCGGGGCGTCGAGGCTCATCCGGGTCTCGGGGTCGACCGTGCCGGGCAGGCTCATCCCGATGCCGGCGACCGGCACCGTGGTGCCGGCGAGCAGCGCGGCGAGGCGGGCGGCGACGTCGGGCATCAGCACGCCGGGAGCGGTGCCGACGACGTGGTCGCGGGTGTCGCCGACGATCTCGCGCCCGGCGAGGTCGAAGAGCCCGAGCTGGCTGCGCGAGCGGCCCACGGCGATGCCGACGACCACCGCGGCGTCGACGTCGAGGCCGAGCGTGCCGGGCGGGCGGCCGCCGGTGGAGGTCGACCCGCCGCCCTCGACGAGCAGCCCGGCGTCGAGGAGGGCGTGCACGCGGGAGGTGACCGCGCTGCGCGAGAGCCCGGTGACGCGGGCGAGGTCGGAGCGGGTGGCGGCGCGACCGGTGCGCACGAGGTGGAGCAGCGCGCCGGCCGTCGTACCGGTGCCGCTGGTGCCGCCGGGTCCGGTGTCGGGGAGGGCCGCCGAGCCGGGCAGGGCCGAGGTCGCGGGGGTCGCGGGGGGCGTCGGGGCCGGAGCCTTCGTGGCCGGGACCGGGCCGCGCGCGCCGTCGGGCGGGGCGGGCCGGGAGCCCGGGCGCGAGGCGGTGCTGTCGGTCACGACGAGGAGTCAAGCACAGACTTTGTTCACAAAAAAGCGTAAGAGCGCTTGTATCGATCCAAAAGTCCTGCGACCGTAGAGGCATGGACCAGAAGCACCCCCCGCTCGGCGGCCATCCCAGCGGCCAGCCCAGCAGCCAGCCCGGCACCCCCGCCGGGGCGGCGGCCGCGCTGCCCGAGCACTGCGACTTCACCGTCTTCGGCGGCACGGGCGACCTCGCCTTCCGCAAGCTGCTGCCCGCGCTCTTCCACCGCGACCTCGAGGGCCAGCTGCCCGACGACTTCCGCATCATCGGCGTCTCGCGCAGCGACCTCGACACCGAGGGCTACCAGCAGCTCGTGCGCGAGGCCCTGCCCGGCCACGTCGACCCCGCCGGCCACGACCCGGCCACCTACGACGCCGCCCTCCAGCGCCTGGTCGGGCGCCTGCACCACCTCGTGCTCGACGCCGAGGAGCCCGACGACTGGCACCAGCTGCACGGCCTGCTCAAGGACCGCGGCCGCACCGAGGCCGTCGGCGGCCCCGACGAGGCCGTGCGCGTCTTCTACCTCGCGGTGGCACCGGCCCTCTTCGGGCCGATCTGCGCGCGCCTCGACGAGATCGGCGTGGTCGACCCGACCGCGCGCGTGGTGATGGAGAAGCCGATCGGGCGCGACCTGGCCTCGGCGCGCGCGGTCAACGACGCCGTCGGTGCGGTCTTCGACGAGTCGCAGATCTTCCGCATCGACCACTACCTGGGCAAGGAGAGCGTGCAGAACCTCCTGGTCACGCGCTTCGCCAACACCTTCCTCGAGCCGCTGTGGAACTCCCGGTGGGTCGACCACGTGCAGATCACCGTGGCCGAGTCACTCGGCGTCGGCGAGCGCGGGGGCTACTACGACGGCTCGGGCGCGCTGCGCGACATGGTGCAGAACCACCTGCTCCAGCTGCTCTGCCTCACCGCGATGGAGCCGCCGACCTACGTCGGGCGCGAGACCGTGCGCGACGAGAAGCTCAAGGTGCTCCAGGCGCTCAAGCCGATGGGTCCCCAGGACGTCGACCGCGACACCGTGCGCGGGCAGTACCGCCAGGGGCTCGTCGACGGCCAGGCGGTCGCGGCGTACTCCGACGACCTGGGGCGCGCCGGCTCCCCGACGGAGACCTTCGTGGCGCTCAAGGCCGAGGTGCAGAACTGGCGCTGGGCCGGCGTGCCGTTCTACCTGCGCACCGGCAAGCGGATGGACCGCCGCGTCTCGGAGATCGTCGTGGTCTTCAAGGAGCCGCCGCACGCGATGTTCCCCGGCAGCGAGGGCGCCACCACCGCCAACCGGCTCCACATCCTCGTGCAGCCCGACGAGGGCATGCGCCTGCACCTCACCGCGAAGGAGCCGGGCCCCGGCGGGATCCGGCTGCGGCCGGTGTCGCTGGACCTGTCGTACGCCACGACCTTCACGCAGCGCTCGCCCGACGCCTACGAGCGGCTGCTCATGGACGTCGTGCGCGGCAACCCCACCCACTTCATGCGTCGCGACGAGGTCGAGGCGGCCTGGTCGTGGGTGGAGCCGATCCTCGAGCGCTGGGACGAGCTCGGCGAGCGGCCCCTGCGCTACCCCGCCGGCACGACCGGCCCCACCGCCGCCGCGATGCTCCTCGAGCGCGACGGCCGAGCCTGGCAGGAGACCGACCAGTGAGCACCCCCGAGACGCCCGCCCCCTCCGGGGCGCCCGTGCTGCCCGAGCGGCTGCACCCCGTGCTCGAGGAGGTGACGGAGAGGATCGTCGCCCGCAGCGCCGGCTCCCGCGCGGCCTACCTGGCCCGGATCGCCCGCGCCGCCGAGACCGGCCCCGCGCGGGGCCGGCTGGCCTGCGCCAACCTCGCCCACGGCTTCGCCGCCTCCGACCCGGCCGAGAAGGCTGAACTGCGCTCGGGGGTCAAGCCCAACCTGGCCGTCGTCACCAGCTACAACGACATGCTCTCGGCCCACCAGCCCTTCGAGACCTACCCGCGGCAGCTGAAGAAGGCCGTCATCGGCGCGGGCGGGCTGGCCCAGGTCGCCGGCGGCGTCCCCGCGATGTGCGACGGCGTGACCCAGGGCCGCGCCGGCATGCAGCTCTCCCTCTACAGCCGCGACGTCATCGCGATGTCGGCGGCGATCGCGCTCTCCCACGACATGTTCGACGGCGCCCTCATGCTCGGCGTCTGCGACAAGATCGTGCCCGGCCTGCTCATCGGTGCGCTGTCCTTCGGCCACCTGCCCACGGTCTTCGTGCCCGCCGGGCCGATGACCTCGGGGCTGCCCAACAAGGAGAAGGCCGCGGTGCGGCAGCGCTACGCCGAGGGCCTGGCCAGCCGCGAGGAGCTCCTCGAGGCCGAGTCGGCCTCCTACCACTCCCGCGGCACGTGCACCTTCTACGGCACCGCCAACTCCAACCAGCTGCTCATGGAGGTGCTCGGGCTGCACCTGCCCGGGTCGTCCTTCGTCAACCCGGGCACCGAGCTGCGCGAGGCGCTCACCGACGCCGCGGCCGCCCGCTCGGTGGCCCTGGCCCGCGGCAGCGCCGGGCTCGCCGGCCTGCCGCTGGGCGAGTGGTCGCAGCGCGCCGCCCAGCCCGACCGCGCGCCGGTCGGCGAGGTCGTCGACGAGAAGGCGATCGTCAACGCCTGCGTGGCCCTGCTGGCCAGCGGCGGGTCGACCAACCACACCATGCACCTCGTGGCCATGGCCCGCGCCGCCGGGATCGTGCTCACCTGGGCCGACCTCTCGGACCTCTCCGCGGTCGTGCCGTCGCTGTGCCGCATCTACCCCAACGGCTCCGCCGACGTGAACCACTTCCACGCCGCAGGCGGCATCGGCTTCCTCGTGCGCACCCTGCTCGAGGCCGGCCTGCTCCACGACGACGTGCAGACCGTCGCGGGGCCCGGCCTGTCGCGCTACACCCGCGAGCCGCGCCTGGTCGAGGGTCCCGAGGGCCCCGAGGGCCGCAGCAGCCTGGAGTGGGTGGAGGGCACGCCCGCCAGCCTCGACACCGACGTGCTGCGCCCCGCCAGCGACCCCTTCGCCCCCGACGGCGGCCTGCGGGTGCTCGGCGGGCCGCTGGGCTCCGCGGTCATCAAGACCTCCGCGGTGAAGCCCGAGCACCGCGTGGTCACCGCGCCCGCCGTCGTCTTCGACGACCAGGCCGACTTCCTGGCCGCCTTCGCCGCGCACGAGCTCGACGACCGCGACTTCGTGGCCGTCATCCGCTACCAGGGCCCCGCCGCCAACGGCATGCCCGAGCTGCACAAGCTCACCCCGGCCCTCGGGGTGCTCCAGGACCGCGGCCACGCGGTCGCCATCGTCACCGACGGCCGCATGTCGGGCGCCTCGGGCAAGGTGCCCGCCGCGATCCACGTCACCCCCGAGGCCGCCCTCGGCGGTGCGCTCGCGCGGGTGCGCGACGGCGACGTCGTCACCGTCGACGCCGAGCGGGGCCTGCTCGGCCTCGCCGACGCCGAGACGGTCCTGGCCCGCCCCGCCACCGGCTCCGCGCCCCAGGGCGAGGACTGGGCCGGCACCGGCCGCGAGCTCTTCTCCGCCTTCCGCGCCACGGTCGGCCCCGCCGACGCGGGCGCCTCGGTGTTCCCGGCGTACGACGCCCCTCAGCAGGAGGTCCCCCTTGCCCAGCACGTCTGACACCCGCTCCTCGACCGGCTCGCCGCTCGCCGCCCCGGCGCCGCTGGCCTCGCTGCTCGACCTCGTGCCGGTCGTGCCGGTCGTGGTCGTCGACGAGCTCGACACCGCCGTGCCGATCGCCCGGGCGCTGGTCGAGGGCGGCCTGCCCGTCATCGAGCTCACCCTGCGCACCCCGGTGGCGCTCGACGCCATCCGCGCGATCGCCGCCGAGGTGCCCGAGATCGTGCTCGGCGCCGGCACCGTGGTGACGCCGGCCCAGGCCCGTGAGGCGCAGGACGCCGGCGCGCAGTTCCTCGTCTCGCCCGGCGCGACGCCGGCGCTGCTCGAGGCGATGCTCGCCACCGGGCTGCCCTTCCTGCCCGGCACGGCCACCGTCTCGGAGGTGCTGGCCGTGCTCGAGGCCGGGCTGAGCGAGATGAAGTTCTTCCCCGCCGAGGCCTCCGGGGGAGCGCCCTTCCTCCGGGCGATCTCCTCGCCGATGCCCGCCGCCCGCTTCTGCCCCACGGGCGGCATCACCGCGGCGAGCGCGGCGTCCTACCTCGCCCTGCCCAACGTCGGCTGCGTCGGCGGCTCCTGGCTCACCCCGGCCGACGCCGTGAGGGCCGGCGACTGGGCCCGGGTCACGCAGCTGGCTCGCGCCGCCGCCGACCTCCGAGGCGCCTGAGCAGCAGCAGCACGACCAGCACCGCCGGTCCGGCCACGACGACCAGCAGCGCGAGCCGCTCGAGGTCGGCCACGAGCACGTCGTACATCGCGGCGAGCAGGTTGCGGTCGGCCGTCGGGGCGCGGTCGAGCAGCAGCGTGCGCGCCGCGCCCAGGCCGAGCCACACCACGACCGCCGCGAGGGCCGCGCCGACGAGCAGGATGCCGGCGGTGACCATGCGCCGGGCACTGACGAGCAGGGCCACGGCGGCGAGCAGCAGCACCGCCACCGGCAGGCCGAGGCCCGCGGCGTCGACGACCTGGTAGCCCGCACGGGCCTGGTCGAGCTCGCCGCTCGAGGCCACCGAGAAGGCCGCGTCGAGCCCGGAGGCGTCGACGGTCACCGGCAGGCCCTGCTCGCTCAGCGAGTCGAGCACCGCCTGCAGCAGCGGGCCCAGGTCGACGCTCACCTCGGCGCCGCTGTCGGAGCGCAGCGCGCGCAGCAGCTGGGTGTGCGTGGCCCGCATCGCCTCCTCCCACGCCGGGGGGAAGACGTCGCTGGAGACCACCCGCACCACCACCTGGCGCACCGCCTCGCGCAGCGCCTGCTCGGTGCGCGCGCCCGCCCCGCCGAGGTCGGCTCCGAGGATGTCCTCCAGGGCGCGCTCGGCCCCGCCGACATCGACCGTGCCGACCGCGAGGTCCTCCAGGCGCACCGCCACCGCGTTGACCACGTCGGGGTCGGTGGCCAGCGGCCCGACCGTCTCGACCCAGCGGTCCTCGTCGTTGACGACCGCGGAGGACCACGCCGAGGTCAGCGCCAGCGGCATGAGGAGCACGGCCACGACGGCGATCAGGTGGGCGAGGGCGGAGCGGACCCGGTTCATGGGCGCGATCGTCCCACGGCCCCGCGTCGGCGCCCGCGTCGGAGCCGGGGCGCGGTGGGGCGGCGTGGTGGGGTGGCGCGGCGCCGGGTGCGGACGTCATGCGGAGGGTGGATGCGCATCCTCGGAACGCATGACGTCCGATGTCGGGCGTCCGACGGCGGGTGGCGGGTGGCGGGTGTGGGGCGTGGTGGGGCGGCGTGGTGGGGTGGCGTGGCGCCGGGTGCGGACGTCATGCGGAGGGTGGATGCGCATCCTCGGATCGCATGACGTCCGATGTCGGGCCTCGCGACGCATGACGTCCGACGTCGGGCAGCGGGGGCGGTCTGGCTAGGTTGGGGCCATGAGTCTGACCCGGGTCCTCGACGCCGCGCTCGACCGCTCGGTGGTGCTGGGCTACACCAAGGTGGGCTCCTCGCTGCGCCGCCGCTGGTGGCCCGCCGACCCCGAGCCGGGGTCGATGACGGGGCGCCGCGTGCTGGTCACCGGGGCCACCTCGGGCATCGGCGAGGCGATGGCGGGCTCCTTCGCCGCGCTCGGCGCCACGGTCCACGTGCTGGGGCGCAACCCCGCCAAGACCGCCGACTCCGCGCGGCGCCTGCGGCTGGCCCACCCGACGGCCGAGGTCGTCGAGGAGCTGTGCGACCTCAGCGACCTCGACGCGGTGCGCGCCTGGGCCACCGACCTCACCTCCCGCGTGCCCTCCCTCGACGGGCTGGTGCACAACGCCGGCGTCATGACGACCGACCGGGAGGAGAGCGCGCAGGGCCACGAGATGTCGCTGGCCGCGCACGTGCTCGGCCCGCACCTCGCCACCGACCTGCTCGCCCCGCTCCTCGCGGCCGCCGACGGCTCGTCGGTGGTGTGGATGAGCTCGGGCGGCATGTACGGCGCACGCCTGCGCGCCGAGGACGACGATGCCATCGAGTACCGCACCGGCCGCTTCAGCGGCGTCCAGGCCTACGCGCGCACCAAGCGGATGCAGGTCGTGCTGGCCGACGCCTGGGCGCGCCGGCTCAGCGCCGACGACGTGCGGGTGGAGAGCATGCACCCCGGCTGGGTGGAGACGGCCGGCTTCGCCGAGAGCCTGCCGGGCTTCAACCGGCTCACCGGTCCGCTGCTGCGCGACGCCGAGGACGGCGCCGACACCGCGGTCTGGCTCGTCGCGACCCGACCGGAGTCGCGCCCGGGCCACTTCTGGCACGACCGCGCCCAGCGCCCCACCACCTACGGCTGGCAGCGCTCCGACGACCCCGCGCTGGTGGCGCGCCTGCTCGCCTACGTCGCGTCGGCGACCGGCACGCCCGTCCTCGACTGACGCACCCCGACGCACCCCGACCCGCACCCCGACCCGCACCCCGACCCGCACCCCGACCCGCACCCCGACCCGCCCGCCGGGCCGCCACGGCGGCTGGTCCGCGCTGGCAGACTGTCGGTATGACGACCCTCCAGGACTTCTCCGCGCGCAGCATCGACGGCCACGACGTCGACCTCTCGACGTACCAGGGCCAGGTGGTGCTGGTGGTCAATACGGCCTCGCAGTGCGGCTTCACCCCCCAGTACCAGGGCCTGCAGCAGCTCCAGGACAGCTACGCCGGCCAGGGCTTCGCCGTGCTGGGCTTCCCCTGCGACCAGTTCGGCAACCAGGAGCCCGGCGACGACGCGGAGATCGCCGGCTTCTGCGAGCGCAACTTCGGCGTCAGCTTCCCGCTCTTCTCCAAGATCGAGGTCAACGGCGACGGCGCCCACCCGCTCTTCCAGTGGCTCAAGGACGAGAAGTCGGGGCTGCTGGGCGGCAAGATCAAGTGGAACTTCACCAAGTTCCTCATCGGCAAGGACGGCCAGGTGCTCGGCCGCTACTCCCCGACCACCAAGCCGGAGAAGATCGCCAAGGACATCGAGAAGGCGCTCGCCCGGTGACGGTCTTCACCGCGAGGACCTCCGCCGAGGCCGTCGTGGCGGCGCCGCGCCAGGCGATCTGGGACGCGCTGACCGACCCCGACACGCTCGCCTCGCTCACGCCCTTCCTCAAGCGGATCACGCCCGAGGGCGACTCGCACTGGCGCTGGGAGATGACCGGCCTCGACGTGCTGCCTATCGAGGTCGCGCCGGTCTTCACCGAGAAGATGGAGTTCGTCGAGCTCGAGCGCATCGACTTCCACCACGACCCGCCCGCCGGTCGCACCGAGCGGACCGCGGTCACGGGGTGGTACGTCCTGAAGGAGGTCGAGGGGGGCACCCACCTGGCCACCAGCCTCGAGATCGCCCTCGACCTGCCGCTGCCCAAGCTCTCCTCCAAGGTCGTCACCTCCGCGATGCGCGGCGTCATCGACCAGATGGGCGACCGCTTCTCGCGCAACCTGCTCGACCACCTCGGGATCGACCCGAAGGCCTGACACCCGCGCTGCCGCGCCGGACCGCGGGAGGCGGGCACGCGCACGGGCCCCGGTGACCAGCAGGTCACCGGGGCCCGTCGTACGCCGGGGCGCTGCGGTCAGGAGCGGGTGCGCTCCTCCTCGGAGCGGTCCGCGGCGAGGTGGCCGCGGGCCGCGTGGGCGCCGCCGTGGTGGGCGGCGTCCTCGGTGTCGGCGACGGCGCCCGCGTGGGCCCCGCCGGCCGCGACGCCGGCCGGGCGGCCGAGCTTCTCGCCCTCGACGTCGACGTCGGGCAGTATGCGGTCGAGCCAGCGCGGCAGCCACCAGGCCTTCTCACCGAGCAGGTAGAGCAGGGCGGGCACGAGCACCATGCGCACGACGAAGGCGTCGAAGACGATGGCGATGGCCAGCGCGAAGCCCATGGACTTGATGATCGGGTCGTCCTCGAGCATGAAGCCGGCGAAGACGGCGGTCATGATCGTGGCGGCGGCGGTCACGACGCGGGCGCTGTTGCGGAAGCCGTCGACCACGGCCTCGCGAGTCGTCATGCCGTGCACGTGCGCCTCGCGCATGCGGGTCACCAGGAAGACCTGGTAGTCCATCGCCAGGCCGAAGACCACCCCGATGAGGAAGATCGGGATGAAGCTGACGATCGGCTGGCCCTCGAAGATGCCGAAGGCGCCCTCCTGGAAGATCGCGACGGTGGCGCCCAGGGTGGCCAGCACCGAGAGCAGGAAGCCCAGCGTGGCGGTGAGCGGCACGAGGATCGAGCGGAAGACGATCATCAGCAGGATGAAGGCCAGCCCGATCACGATGACCAGGTAGATCGGCAGGGCGTCGGCCAGCCGGTCGGAGACGTCGGTGGTGATGGCGGTCAGGCCGGTGACGCCGGTGGTGGTGCCGGTGGAGGCCTCGATGTCGGACTGCCCGTCGCGCAGGGCGGTGAGCAGGTCCTGGGTGTCGGGGTCGTCGGGGCCGGAGGCCGGGGTGATCTGCACGAGCGCGCCGGTGGGCGCCGACGCCGGGTCGGCGGGGTCGGCCGTCGGGTCGGCGTTGGTCGCGACGATCTGGGCGTTGACCACGTCGTCCTGGCCCGCGGCCCAGGCCGCGACCTCGCCGAAGGCGGCGTTGCGGTCGGCGGCGGCCACGTCGCGCGCGTCGACCACGACGAGCAGCGGTCCCTCGCGGCCGGCGCCGAAGGCCTCGGCCATCAGGTCGGAGGCCTGGCGCTGGGTGGTGTCGGTGGAGGCCGTGGAGTCGGTGGGGAAGGCCAGGCGCAGGTCCTTGAGCGGGATCGCCAGGGCGCCCAGGGCGACCACGACGAGCAGCACGAAGGCGACGGGGCGCTTGCCGAGCACGCGCGCCCAGCGCACGCCGTTGTTGAGCAGGCGCCCGTCGGCCTCGCGCTTCGGGGCGTAGCGGCGCACGCGGCCGCCGAAGGACTTCGACTTGAGCATGCCGAGCACGGCGGGGAGCAGGGTCAGCGCGATGAGCACGGCGATGAAGACCGTGGCGGCGGCGGCGACGCCCATGGCGGTGAGGAACGGGATCCGCACGACCGAGAGCGCCGAGAGCGCGATGAGCACGGTCAGGCCGGCGAAGACCACCGCGGACCCCGCGGTGCCGACGGCGCGGCCGGCGGCCTCCTGCCGGTCGTCGGTGTGCTCGAGCTCGGTGCGGTAGCGGGCGAGGATGAAGAGCGTGTAGTCGATGCCGACGGCCAGGCCGATCATCACCGCGAGCACGGGGGTGAAGGAGCTGACGTCGACCAGGGCGGTGGCGGCGGTGATGCCGAGGCTGCCGATGGCCACGCCCACGAGGGCGATGAGGATGGGCAGGCCCGCGGCCACGAGCGAGCCGAAGGTCAGCAGCAGCACGACCAGGGCGATGCCGACGCCGATCAGCTCGGCGGTGCCGCCCGGGGCGGTCTGGGTCTGCGAGCCGGCGCCGTTGGCCTCGACCACCAGGCCGCCGTCACGGGCGTCGTCCATGACCGACGTGAGGTCGTCGATGGTGGTGGGCTCGACGTCGGCGACGGTGTCGACGTCCCAGGCGAAGGTGATGAGTCCGACGCGGCCGTCGGAGGACAGCGGCGAGACGGCGGCGGCGTCGGCGCGCGCGGCGTCGACGTCGCCCCCGGACTGGCGCGCCTGCTGCACCAGCTGCTGCTCCTGGCCGGCGGCCACCTGCACCGGGTTGCCGAGGCCGGGGTTGGTGGCCTGCGGGTCCTCGGGCAGCTGCGGCAGCCCCGACAGCGCGGCGACGAGGTCGTCCACGGCGCCCGACCACTGCGGGTCGCTGAGGCTCTCGCCCTCCGGCGCGGCGATGACCACGGTCACGTTGGCCTGGTCGAAGGCGTCGGTGGCGCCGGGGAAGAGCTCGGCCTGCAGGTCGGCGGCCTGCTCCGAGGGGATCCCGGGGATCGAGAAGGAGTCGGAGGTGGGCTTGGCGAAGCCGGCCGCCAGCGCGCCGATGGCGAGCAGCACGGCGACCCAGCCGGCGATGAAGAGCGGCCAGCGGCGGAAGGCCGTCGTGCCGAGGCGGTGGAGCAGGGTGGCCATCGAGGTCTCCTGGTCGGGGTGGGGAAGGGACGAGCGGGTCAGGGGTACGCCGCAGGGGCGGGGACGCCGGCGGGCCGGCGCCGTGGTCAGGCGAGGAGCGCCCGCGCGGTCGCGAGGTGGTCGCTGAAGACGTCGGCCAGGGGCCGGTCGGGCACGTCGGGCGCGCCGTCCCCGTCGGTCCCGCCGGCGCCAGGGCCCTCGGCGGAGGGGTCGAGCACGAGGGAGGAGTCGAAGACCGCGACCAGCAGTCGCATCAGCAGCCGGGCCCGCGCCCGGCCGAAGTCGGCGCCCTCGCGGGCCAGGATGTGCTCGACGAGGGCCTCGGAGAAGGCCTCGAAGCGCTCGTGGGCGGTGACGATCAGCCGCGGGTTGGCGAAGAAGACCCGCTGGCTCAGCTCGAGCTGCTCGCGGCTGAGGCCCTCGTCGGTGAAGATCACGCGGGCCAGCTCGCCGAGGTCGTCGACCAGGTCGCCGTGGGGCCCGCCGGCCTCGAAGGTGGCCAGCGCCGAGGCGGAGAGCACCGGCATGTTGCCGAGCACGGCGTCGAGCTTGCTCGGGAAGTAGTTGAAGAGGGTGCGGCGCGAGACCTCGGCGGCCTCGGCGAGGTCGTCCATGGTGAAGCCGTCGAGCCCGTGCGCCTCGGTCAGCTGCTGGGCGCAGTGGTTGATGTGGTGCTCGGTGCGTCGACGCTTCGACGCCCGCGGCGTTGCACTCTCCAACATGGAGTGCATTCTTGCACTATCTCCCAAGAAGTGCAGAAAGGTGACGGCGGTCACTTCTGGTCGTTGCGGCCGCAGGTGACTTGCTGGTAACCCCGTGCCGGGTCGACAGTGACCCCGTGACCTCCCGTGCCGCCACCACGTCGTCGTACTCGATCACCATGCGCCTGCACACGGCGCCCGACCACGGGGTGGTCGGAGCGGTCGCCACCGCGATCGCCCAGGCCGGCGGCATCGTCATGGCCGTCGACGTCGCCGAGTCGAGCCACGAGCGCCTGGTCGTCGACGTGACCTGCTCCGCGGGCGACGCCGACCACGCCAAGCTGCTCGAGCAGGCCGTCGACGCCGTCGACGGCGTCACGGTGCACAAGACCAGCGACCGCACCTTCCTGCTGCACATCGGCGGCAAGATCGAGGTCCGCTCGAAGGTCCCGATGCGCAACCGCGACGACCTCTCCATGGCCTACACCCCCGGGGTGGGCCGGGTCAGCATGGCCATCGCCGAGCACCCCGAGGACGTCTGGCGTCTGACCACCAAGGGCAACACCGTCGCCGTGGTCACCGACGGCTCGGCCGTGCTGGGTCTCGGCAACATCGGCCCCGGCGCCGCCATGCCGGTGATGGAGGGCAAGGCGGCGCTCTTCAAGCGCTTCGCCGACATCGACGCCTGGCCCATCTGCCTCGACACCCAGGACACCGACGAGATCGTGCGCGCGGTCGAGATGATCGCCCCCGGCTTCGGTGGCATCAACCTCGAGGACATCGCCGCCCCCCGCTGCTTCGAGATCGAGCGCCGCCTGCGCGCCAGCCTCGACATCCCCGTCTTCCACGACGACCAGCACGGCACCGCCATCGTCGTGCTCGCCGCCCTCACCAACGCGCTGCGCGTGGTGAAGAAGCAGCTCGCCGACGTGCGCATCGTCGTCTCGGGCGCCGGCGCCGCCGGCACGGCGATCGTCACGCTGCTGCTCGCCGCGGGCGCCGTCGACGTGGTCGTGTGGGACCGCGAGGGCTGCCTGTCGCGCGACGACGAGTCGCTGCCGCCGGCCAAGCACGAGCTGGCCCAGGTCACCAACCCGCGCCTGGTGCGCGGCGACCTGCACGACGGGCTCACCGGCGCCGACGTCTTCATCGGCGTCAGCGGCCCCAACCTGCTCGACCCGCTGTGGATCAAGGACATGGCCGACGACGCCGTCGTCTTCGCCCTGGCCAACCCCGACCCCGAGGTCGACCCCGCCGAGGCGGAGAAGTACGCCGCCGTCGTCGCCTCCGGCCGCTCCGACTACCCCAACCAGATCAACAACGTGCTGGCCTTCCCCGGGGTGTTCCGCGGCCTGCTCGACGCCCGCGCCTCCGACGTCACCCTCGACATGCTGCTGCGCGCCGCCGAGGCCATCGCGCTCGTGGTCAAGGACGAGGAGCTCAACCCCAACTTCATCATCCCCACCGTCTTCCACCCCGACGTGCCCAAGGCCGTCGCCGACGCGATCCGCGGCTGACCCCACGGCCGGCCCCACGGCCGGCCCGTGGCTGGCCCCGCGGCCGGGCGCCTCAGTCGGGGCGCACGGCCAGCTCGTCGACGGGGCGGATCTCCACGACCTCCTCGAAGGCGGCCTCCACCGCGGTGGTCGAGCCGCTCTCGACGGTGACGGCGTAGGGGTAGCCCTGCAGCATGAGCGTGCGTGAGCTGCGCCGGTCGCCGGCCTCGTCGAGCCAGACCCAGGCGGCGTCCTGGCCGTCGTAGCCCGGCACCTCGGTGCGGTTCTCCCGGCCGTGGCGCTGGTCGAAGAAGCGCAGGGCGGCGCGCTGGCCGGTCAGCTCGTTGTAGGTGACCACGACCGGGAGGTCGTCGACCACCACGTCGCACTGCCACATGGTGGGGCGGTTGAACTGCGGGTTGCGGAGCAGGAAGTCGCGGCAGGTCTGCTCGTCGGGGCGGAACGACGGGAACACCCACTCCAGGCCCTCGACGCCGGTGGGCAGCTCGCACCCGGCGTCGGTGACCCGGCCGTCCCAGCAGGTCTCGGTGGCGGCGGCGAGGGCCTCGTCGCGCTCGCCGGAGACCGCCCGCTGCGCGACCAGTCCGGCGGCGACCAGCAGCACGACGAGCGGCACCACCACCGAGACCACGCCCCAGGCGCCCGTGGGGGAGGCCGCCAGCGGGGGCGGCTCGCCGACGAGCGGGTCCTCGCCGACGAGCGGGTCCTCGCCGTCGGGGGCGGACCCGTCGCCCGCCACGCCGTGCCCGTCGGCCTCCGACCCGCCGGCGGTGCTCGCGGTGCCGGCGGGCGGGCGGACGGTGCCGGGGCGGGGCGTGCCGCAGTTGAGGCAGTACCGCGAGGCGCCGAGCTCCTCGCCGCAGGTGGCGCACTCGGCGCCCGGCTGCGCCTGGGTCTCCGGCATCGGGCCTCCTGTCGTCTGCGCGCCATTGTGACCGACGGCCCTGGCGCACGTCCGCAGAAGGTGCAGGTCGACCGGGGCCCGGTGCTCGCTGCGTCTGCTCCGTCCCGGGGACCCGGGCGCCCGAGCGGGCGTAGGGTCGCCGGCATGACGCCCCGGCCCACCGCGCCGTCCCCCTCCGCCGCACCCCCCTCGGGTCGGCGTCGCAGCACGGCCGCGGCGCTCGCGGCGGCGCTCGCGGTCGGGGCCCTCGCGTCCTGCGCCACCGGCGGCGCGCCCGACCGCGAGCGCGCCACGGCCCGTGTCGTCGCGGCCGGCACGGCCCCGACCTCCGCCAGCACGGCCCCGGTGGCGGGTGACGACGCCGCCCGGGTGCTCGCGGTCTCCCTCGACGGCTTCAACGTCACCGCCCTCGACCGGCTCGGTCGCGACCGGACGCCGGTGCTGCACCGGCTGCTGCGCGAGGGCGCGGCCACCACCCACGCCCGCACCGAGCGGGAGCTGACCGACACCCTGCCCAACCACACCGGCATGCTCACCGGGCTGAGGGTCGACGCCGACCGCGGCGGCCACGGCGTGACGTGGAACGTCGAGCGCCCCGGCACGACCGTGCAGGAGGCGGCCGGGCGCCCGGTCGGCTCGGTCCTCAGCGCCGCCCACGACGCGGGCCTCACCACGGCGCTCTTCGCGGGCAAGGCGAAGTTCCGCCTGTTCGACGACTCCTGGCCCGGCGCGGTCGACACCTTCGTGCTCGACGAGCGGCCGCGCTCGCTCGTGGCGCGGGCGGCGGCCGACCTCGCCGAGACCGACCGCGACCTGACCTTCGTCCACGTCGCCCTGCCCGACCTGGTGGGCCACGCGGAGGGCTTCATGGGTCCGGCCTACCTCGACGCGGTGGCGCGCACCGACCGTCTCGTCGGGCGGCTCCTCGCCGCGATGGCCGAGGACCCCGAGGACGCCGCCGAGGTGAGGGTCGTGCTCACCGCCGACCACGGCGGTCGCGGCCCGGGGCACTCCGACCCCACGAGGTTCGTCGACTACCGGGTGCCGTTCCTGGTGTGGGGCCCCGGCGTCGCCGCGGGCGACCTCTACGCGCTCAACCCGGACTACCGCGACCCCGGCCGCAGCCGTCCGTCGTACGACGGGGAGCAGCCGGTGCGCAACGGCGACCTGGCCAACGTCGCCCTCGACCTGCTGGGTCTGCCGGCGCTGGCCGACAGCCTCCTCGACGCCGACCAGGACCTCGACTGGGAGTGACCCGGCACCGCACGCGCGGGTCGCTCAGCGGGGGAGGGAGGCCCACCAGGCCGCGCCGACGACGCCGGCGCGGTTGCGCAGCCGGGCCGGGACGATCTCGGTGTCGAGGTCGAGCAGCGGCAGGAACTCCTCCGAGCGCTTGCTGATGCCGCCGCCGACGACGATGAGCTCGGGGGAGAAGAGCCTCTCCAGCGTGCGGTAGTAGCGGGTCAGGCGCTTCGCCCACTGCTCCATGCTGAGGTCCTCGGCCTCGCGCACGCTGTTGGCCGCGCGCGACTCGGCGTCGTGGCCGTCGACCTCGAGGTGGCCGAGCTCGGCGTTGGGCACGAGCACGCCGTCGTGGACCAGCGCGGAGCCGATGCCGGTGCCGAGGGTGGTCACGATGACCAGGCCGCTGCGGTCGCGGGCGGCGCCGTACCTCACCTCGGCCAGGCCGGCGGCGTCGGCGTCGTTGACCACGTGCACCTCGCGACCGGTGGCCGCGGTGAAGAGGGCGTCGGCGTCGGTGCCGATCCAGGAGTCGTGGATGTTGGCGGCCGAGCCGACCACGCCGCGCCGCACCACCCCGGGCACGGTGACCCCGATCGGGGCGTCGGAGGGCTCGAACCGGGCGAGCAGGTCGACGAAGACGGCGGCGACGGCCTCGGGGGTGGCGGGCTGGGGGGTCTTGATCCGCACGCGCTCGGCGGCGAACTCCCCGAGCGCGGTGTCGACGGGGGCGCCCTTGATGCCCGTGCCGCCGAAGTCGATGCCGAAGGGGTGCTGGTCGTGGCTCACCGGGCTCATTGTGCCGGGCACGGCCTCCCGAGCGCCGACGGACCCCGCCGGCTTTACATCACAGACCCCCTTGTCAAGCGGCTTGACAATCCCTATGGTTCTGTCAACCCGATGTCGTGATCGGGGTCACCCCTGGAGGACGCGATGCCCACGAACCCCCGCACGAGCCCGCCCGCACCCGGCACCCCCGAGTCGATCCCGCACAGCACGGTGTCGGCCGCGTCGACCGAGCAGTGGAAGGACGGCAAGCGCTACCTGTGGCTGATCGGCCTCGTCGTGCCGTCGCTGGCCTTCGTCGCGCTCGGCGGGTGGGCGGCGACCGGGTGGGGCGTGTGGCTGTGGATCGGCCCGATCATCGTGCTCGGACTCGTGCCGGCGATCGACCTCGTCGCCGGGCTCGACCGCACCAACCCGCCCGACGACGCGATCGAGGCGCTGGAGAAGGACCGCTACTACCGCTGGATCACCTACCTCTTCCTGCCCATCCAGTACCTCGGGTTCGTGGCGGCCTTCTACGTCATCGCCCGCGGCGCCCCCTTCGGCCTCGGCGAGCTCGGCACGGTCGGCGAGGTCGGCCTGGCGATCACCATCGGCACGATCGGCGGCATCGGCATCAACACCGCCCACGAGCTCGGGCACAAGCGCGAGGAGAACGAGCGCTGGCTCTCCAAGGTCGCGCTGGCCCAGAGCTTCTACGGCCACTTCTACATCGAGCACAACCGCGGCCACCACGTGCGCGTCGCGACCCCGGAGGACCCCGCCTCCTCGCGGCTCGGGGAGAGCTTCTACGCCTTCTGGCCGCGCACCGTCTCCGGCGGCGTGCGCAGCGCCTGGAGCCTGGAGCGCAAGCGCTACGCCCGCAAGCAGCAGCACCCCTTCCGGCCCGGCAACGACGTGCTGAACGCCTGGGTGATGTCGCTGGTGCTGTGGGGCGCCCTCGTCGCGTGGCTCGGGTGGTCGATCCTGCCCCTGCTCGTGCTCCAGGCCGTCGTCGGCTTCTCGCTGCTCGAGGTCGTCAACTACATGGAGCACTACGGCATGCTGCGCCAGAAGGTCGGCGCCCGGCAGCGCTACGAGCGCGTCGACCCCTCGCACTCGTGGAACTCCAACAACATCGCCACCAACGTGCTGCTCTACCACCTGCAGCGCCACAGCGACCACCACGCCAACCCGACGCGGCGCTACCAGACCCTGCGCGACTTCGAGGAGAGCCCGGTGCTGCCGACGGGCTACGCCGGGATGATCGTGCTCGCCCTCGTGCCGCCGCTCTTCCGCCGGGTCATGGACCCCCGCGTCCTGGCCCACTTCGACGGCGACGTCACCCGCGCCAACGTGCACCCCTCGAAGCGCGAGCGCTACCTGGCCCGCTACCCCTCCGCCGCCGCCCGCGCCGAGCAGGCGGCCACCGCGGCGGCGCTCACCGGCGGGGCGGTCGACGCGATGCCCGGCGCGGTCGCCGAGGAGGTGCTGGCCGCCCGCTGCCCCGGCTGCGGCCACACCTACGAGGTCGAGAAGGGCAACGAGCTGGAGGGCTTCGCCGCCGGCACGGCCTGGGCCGACATCCCCGACGACTGGTGCTGCCCCGACTGCGGCGTGCGCGAGAAGGTCGACTTCGTGCCGCTGTCCACCGCCGAGGCGGCCTGAGCCTCCCCGCCGGCGCGCCCGCCTCCGCCGACCCGGTCCCCCCGGTCGGGTCGGTCGGGGCGGGTGCGCCGGTCGGGACGTGCTGGTCGTCCGGCTGGTCGGGCTGGTCGGGCTGGTCGGGCTGGTCGGGTCGGTCCGGGAGCCCCTGGTGGACCTTCCTAGACTGACCGGCATGGAGTCCTCGGGCGCGCGGGTGGGGTCGGCGGGCGACGCGGGCCCGGTGCGGCGTACGGCGGGCAGCACGCGCGACCGCGTGGTCGAGGCCGCGGTCGAGCTCACCGCGGAGGTGGGCTGGTCGCGGGTCACCATGGCCCGGCTGGCCGACCGGGTGGGCGTGAGCCGGCAGACGGTCTACAACGAGGTCGGCACCAAGCCGGGCCTCGCCGAGGCGATGATCCTGCGCGAGCTCGAGCACTTCCTCGCGCTGGTGTCCTCCGCCTTCGACGACCACCCCGACGACCTGGTGGCCGCGATCCACGACTCGGCGCTGCTGGTGCTGCGCAACGCCCACGGCAACCCCCTGCTGCACGCGGTCGTCTCGGCCACCCACGGCGCCGACACCGAGCTGCTGCCGCTGCTCACCACCCACGCCGAGTCGCTGCTCGCCGTGGCCAAGACCGTGGTCGGCGAGCGGCTGCCGCCCTACGGCCTCGACCTGCCCGGCGAGCGCCTCGACGCCGCGATCGACATGGTCGTGCGGCTCGTGCTGAGCCACGTCATGCAGCCCACCGCGACCCCCGAGGCCTCCGCCGACGCCATCGCCTGGGTCTCCGCCCGGGTGCTGCGGCCCTAGCCGGACCGGGCGGGCGCGGGCCGCAGGGTCGGGCGGTGCGGCCGGGGCGGGACGTCATGCGTGGGGTGGATGCGCATCCACGGTGCGCATGACGTCCGACCCGCGGTGCGGCGGGCCGGGCGGGGCGTCATGCGTGGGGTGGATGCGCACGCACGGTCCGCATGACGTCTGCGGGGCTGGGGCTGGGGCGGGGGTGGCGCCGGCGGGGTCTGCCCGCGGTGCGGCCCGGGCGGGACGTCATGCGCAGGGTGGATGCGCATCCTCGATCCGCATGACGTCCGCGCACCGGCGGGTCGCGGGCGGGCGGGGTCAGGCGGTGCGGCCCGGGCGGGACGTCATGCGCAGGGTGGATGCGCATCCTCGGTCCGTATGACGTCCGGGGTGCTGGGGCGGGGGTGGCGCGGGCGGGTGGTCGCCCTGCGGTACGGCGGGCTGGGCGGGACGTCATGCGCAGGGTGGATGCGCATCCACGGTCCGCATGACGTCGGCGCACCGGTGGTCCGCGCAACGGTGGTCCGCGCCCCGGCGGGTCGCACGCGGGGGTGACCCGGGGGCGCAGCCCCTACGGTGGGCCCATGACCGTCGAGCCCGCCGCGGGAGGCGTCGCGCGCACCAGCCCCGCCGGTCGCCGCGTGGTCGCGGCGGCGGTGCTCGGCTCGGGCCTGACGATGCTCGACGGCACCGTGGTCAACGTGGCGCTGCGCTCCATCGGGGAGGACCTCGACGCCAGCCTGGCCCAGCTGCAGTGGGTCACCAACGGCTACCTGCTCGCCCTGGCCAGCCTGATCCTGCTCGGCGGTTCGCTCGGTGACCGGCTGGGGCGGCGCCGCGTCTTCGTGGCCGGCACGGTGGGCTTCGCGCTGGCCAGCCTGCTGTGCGGCCTGGCGCCGACCCCCGAGGTGCTGGTCGCCGCCCGCGTCGCCCAGGGCGTCGCCGCGGCCGCGCTCGCCCCCGGCAGCCTGGCCATGATCCAGGGCGCGGTGCGCCCCGCCGACCGCGCGGCCGCCATCGGCACCTGGACCGGTCTCGGCGCGATCGCCGCCGCGGCCGGGCCCTTCGTCGGCGGTCTGCTGGTCGACCACGCCTCGTGGCGGTGGGTGTTCCTGGTCAACCTCCCGCTCGCCGCGGCCACCGTGTGGCTAGCCCGCGGCGTGCCCGAGACCCGCGACCCCCACGCCGCCCCGCGACTCGACTGGGCCGGGGCGGCCCTGGCCACGCTGGGGCTGGCGGGCGCGACGTACGCGCTGATCGAGTGGGGCCGGCCGCTGGCGCCCGTGGCGGCGGCGGTCGGGGTGGCGGGGCTGGTCGCCTTCGTCGTGGTCGAGCGGCGCGAGCGCTGGCCGATGCTCGAGCCCGGGCTCTTCGCCGACCGCACCTTCGCCGCGGCCAACGCGATGACGCTGCTCGTCTACGGCGCGCTGGGCGCCATGACCTTCTTCCTCACCCTGCAGCTGCAGGTCGTCGGCGGCTACACCGCGCTGCAGGCCGGCCTCGCGAGCCTGCCGCTCACCGTGTGCATGCTGCTGCTGGCCTCCCGCGGCGGGGCCCTCGGCGCCCGCACCGGGCCACGGCTGCCTCTCAGCCTCGGCCCGCTCGTGATGGCCGCGGGCGTGCTGCTGCTGCTCGGCGCGGGGGAGCGGCCCTACGTCGTCGGTGTGCTGCCCGGCATCACCGTCTTCGGCCTCGGCCTCGCGCTGCTCGTCGCCCCGCTGACCGCCACCGTGCTGGCGGCCGCCCCCGACGAGCACGCGGGCGTCGCCAGCGGCGTCTCCAACGCCGTGGCCCGCGCCGGCACGCTGCTCGCCGTGGCCGCGCTGCCGAGGGCGGTGGGCCTCGGCGGGGAGGAGTACGCCGACCCCGCCCTCCTCGACCCCGCCTTCGGCCGGGCCATGCTGGCCTGCGCCGGGCTGCTCGTCGCCGGCGGCGTGCTGTCGTGGCTCACCGTGCGCGCCGACGTGCTCCGCGCCCCGGTGCGCTGACCCGGTGCGCCGACCCGGTGCGCTGGTGGCGCTTGGCGCCGCTGCCTCTTACTGACCGTTGCGACCACTACCTGACCGTCAGGACGCCCGCCCAGAGGGTGCAACGGTCAGTAAGAGCGTCGGTCGGACCGCTCGCAGGCGGGTGGACGGGTCCGGGGCGCGAGCCCGCCGACGGCCGCGCGGGCGGCCCCCGTCCGGTCGGGCCGCGGCGACGAACACCCGTCGACGCGCACGACTTCCGGGGAGCGTGCCCGCCGTCACAGCGCGCCGCCTACGCTGGACCAGGGGAGGGATCGACGTGTCGACACCTACCGCACCACCGCGCTCGACTTCCTCGCCGCGCTTGCCCACGACGAGAACCACGACGTGGCCACCTC